>NZ_JBJHPB010000004.1:0-250130 GCF_059412285.1 Vibrio sp. CB1-5
CGGTCGCTTATGAAAAAAGAACCCCGCTAAAAAGCGGGGTTCGTCAGCAATCTGAGCCCGCTTAATGCGGGCTTATTTAATGACGTGTCATAAACTATAGGCGTATCCCCTGTAAAGTGTCTTTATTTAATCCAAAAAATTGAGAAACTAAAAAACGGTGGCGTTCTATCCGGTTAGCCTGTTAGGAAGTTGCGCTACTGTTTTTGCCGAAGGTGAATTAGAAAAGGGTAAGCCATGGTTAAAGTGAGCGTCGCTATCATTGCAACAACAGCAAGTCCTGTCACAACACCTCCATAGACACTCGCCATGCTAGTGTGATTCTCATACGTTGCAATTTGAGCGGCCAAACTGATGATAACCGCTATCGAACCTGGCCCGTATAGTGAAGGAATGGTCAAGAAGTACGAGGGCGCCAATAGGGATCTCTTTTGCTACCACATACAGAAGGTCTTTGGTTGAGATTTGTCCCAAAGATAACTCGCGAATAGATACGGTTACGGATTGATTCCCCGCGGCTCCGGAAAGGTTGGCGACAAGTGGTAACACCGCCGCTAAGACAGCGATTTGCTCTATGATGGGTTCGTATATAGCAATGATTGAAATCGCAGCATAACTTAACGCAACTGAAGGCATTAAAAAGGTGAGTCGACGTAGGTTACGTTTAAGCACTAGCATGGTGCGGGATTCATCTCCCCCGAATACACCAGATTGTTCAAGCATCTGCTGCTTAGAACGTAAATATAGAGCTTCATTAAGATGTTTCTAGCCGACAATGCCAATTTGAAAACCTTGTTCGTCAACGACAGGTATGATGGGGTGCAGCGTTTTATCTAGTGTGCTTTTAATCGTATTTTAAGTCCGCCTAAATAACTGCCTTCTGTGTCGTGTAAGTATACATAGCGCCACTCTAGTCGATCCAAACCGTGTTCTTCATTACTTAATCTAGCGCTCAAGCTGTCGACGGTGGCATCTGAAGGTAGTTTAAGAGTTTCACTCCTGCAAATTCCTCCTGCGTTGTCTTGTCGGTATTTTAAGGCCGCCCGTTCTTCATCTTCCCATATTGTTGGCAGCGCCTGTTTGAGCTGTTTTGTTAGTTCAGTGGGTAGTTCGTTTAGTAGTAATCGACGGTCAGCGGAATGCAGATATTGAAACAACTTAAGGCTCGTGGTGTCAGGTAACTGGCTGAACAGCCATAAAAGCTCAGGATCTGACAAGTGCTCGAGTAAGCTAGCTGCAAGGTTTGGGTTTACTTCGTTTAGTAGAGTCCATGTAGCGATACGTTGTGGGTAAGAGAGGTTTCTTAATACTGAAGGCAGTTCGGAACTCTCCGCCCCGAGTATTGCTTTGTTAAGCTGTTTCGCCTTTCTAGGAGTAAGGCATGCTAGTATTTCCAAATACAACTTTTCCCCACTTTCTGACGAAAAAGCTAAGTTAATTGATGTCATATATGAAACCTTTGACAATGAGTGCGAATATGGTTGCAGCGTTGTCTAATAGGGTATTTTTAGTTGTCGTTTTTTGGTTGCAAGTCGCATGAAAATTGCGATAAATGCAATGATCATCAAAACCAAACTGCCCATCAAAAACCATTTTGTAATGAATTCTTGGTATTGAGAGACGAATGGGTGTCGCATGACCCACTTTCCTAGCAGCAACAAACTGAAGACCCACATAATCGAACTGGTGAAGCTGACGACAAGCGTCCTTATAAAACTGAGTTGTGCAACGCCCATCAGCATTGGGGTCAATACGCGAACGAAGGGAACAAAACGAGAAATGAACAGGGATAAAAATCCAAATTGGTTTAACAGATTTTTGGCTTTGGGTAGCGATTCCGCTGGAAGTGTTTGTTCAGCTTTACGCATGAATTGAGTATTGTGCAGCCAACGCCCTTGAAGGTACGCAACAATACTGCCTAAAAATGCAGCGCTGGTCAGCAGCAGTAGGGCGCTTGAAAAATCAATCGCACCCAAACCCACCATACCCCCAATAAACAACACTAAACCGTCTCCTGGCAGCGGTAAAAAAACAAAACTCGACTCGAGAAAAAGCACGACGCCCAGTAAAAGCAATAAAACGTGCAGTGAGTTCAATTCAAGCAAAGCATCAAAATCTTGCATCCAAATCGCCGATATAATCTCTTGCATGGGAACTCCAAGTTAACATGGGTTCTTGCTGACAATACAAGTACCCTGAAAGTGTTTTAATCAAACACCAGAATGATGTAGGCGGACTGAGATAAGCCCCAGTGAGTAAGTTATCGCCGAACAATTTGAAAAATAGAACGGCAACAATGCCAAGTGGCAGTTCGTTTCAAATTAGATGTTTAAGCTTTTACCTATCAGGCGATAGGCGCAAAGCTATGCGTTTAATCATGTTGCTAACTTAAAGTGAATAGGTGATTTAGCCCATGAATTAGAGAAATTCTTTGTTGCTATCAGACGACTAACAGTCGCCTAATAGCGTTCTAAGTAAGTAAAAGCTAAGGTATGTGTTGAAGGGGTTCAGTTTCTTCCTGTTTATAGTGGATTGGTTTTAAACCCACACGAGTTGGCAATAGCGTACCGATGGAGATAGAGGACCATGTTCCACTGAAAATACCGACGCACAATGCAATGGCAAACCCTTCTAGCGCACTCCCTCCTAATAACCACAATGAAGAGACTGTGACTAAGGTGGTGCCTGATGTGACTAGTGTTCGTGATAAGGTTGACACTATGGACTGGTCGAGAAGGGCATCGGTTTCACCGTCTGGCTTCGCACGAAATACCTCACGGATTCTGTCTGAAATGATGATCGAGTCATTTAGGGAGTAGCCCATGACTGCCAATAACGCAGCTAAAACGGTCAGGTTGAATTCGATGTGAGTCATCGCAAATAGTCCTAGCACAATGACAATGTCATAAACCAACGCCGCAACAGAACCTAGCGCTAATCGCCACTCAAATCGGTAGCTCAAATACAGTAAGGTCAGAACGAAACAAGCCAAAATTGCCAAGCCGCCTTGTTCGACCATTTCCAATCCAACCTGAGGGCCAATCACGCTACTGTTGGCAATATGAAAACTGCTGTCTAGGGGTAATAGTGCTTGGTTTAATGATTCGTGCAAATCTATGTCTGTATCATTGAAACGTAGCTGCCAATACCCCTCGCTGCCTGCAGCAGTTAGTTGTACGTCTTGGCTCAATGCAGAGTCGAGATGAGATTTGAGCACAACTTGAGATACGCTCGGGTTTGTTTGAATATCGGCGACTACACCTCCCGTAAAATCGAGACCCCAATTGAATCCCCTTGCGACGATAGTAGTAATGGAAAGTGTCAATAGAATCAGAGATATTATCGTCATCAATTGACGTATTTTGGTGACGTTAATTGATTTGGTCATTACAGCTTCACCTCGTGTGAGGTGTCTCTTCCCCACAAATAGTTGATAAGAATTCGAGACGCAAATACGCCGGTAAACAAGCTAGTTAATAGTCCTAACCCCAGTGTGATAGCAAAGCCTTGAATCGGACCGTTACCGATTGCATATAAAGCAATGGCGACGATCATGGTGGTGAGGTTGGCATCAAAAATCGAAGAGAATGCACTATCGAAACCTCTGTCTATGGCTTGAGCAAAGTTTCTGCCTTCTCGCATTTTGTCTTTGATGCGCTCAAAGATAAGTACGTTGGTGTCGACTGCCATCCCCACGGTGAGTACTAACCCTGCGATGCCGGGAAGCGTGAGCACTGCTCCTGGAATGAGCGCTAACAGACCAAACAGGCACACTAAGTTGATCGTCAGTGCCGTGTTCGCAACCCAACCAAGGCGTCGATACCAACAGGCGATGAACAGCAAAGTAAAACCCAGCCCCAAGGCGAGTGCCGCAAACCCATTTTTGACGTTTTCAGCGCCTAGCGTTGGCCCTATTGTTCTTTCTTCAACGATTGTGACTGGAGCTGTCAGCGAGCCAGCTCTCAATAGAAGAGCAAGTTCTTGCGCATCTTGCATCGAGCCTACGCCAGTGATTCGAAAGCGATTACCCAGCGTAGACTGAATTGTTGCAACACTGATGACTTCGCTTTGTTCAATGGAATGCCCTGTCTCTGACTGGCTGTATTCGCTGTACAGAGTCGCCATTGGATTGCCGATATTACTGCGTGAGTGATTAGTCATCAGTCGTCCACCCGTGCTATTAAGCGTAATATTAACTTCAGGTGTGCCCATTTCTCCTAGGCTGGCACGAGCATCAATAATATGTTCGCCTCCTAAGATGCTGTTTCTATGAAGAAGGACAGGCCGACCATCTTGGTCATTGACGACTTTCGTTCGTGCGCTGGCATTCGGTTCCACATGATAGAACGCTAATGATGCCGTGGCGCCGATAATGTTTTTTGCTGAAGTTGGATCTTGGACGCCCGGTAGTTCGATACGAATTCGATTTTCACCTTGGCGCTGAACGACGGCTTCCGTGATCCCTAACTCTTCGATACGGCCTCGCATGGTTTGAAGGTTTTGTGTCACGGTGAGAGTTCGAATTGAACGCCTTTCCTCCTCATTCATTGAGATTACTAAGCGCTCCCCCGATTGACTCAGAGTCCAATTAGGATGCTGTGTTCTTAAGTGAGCTCGAATATCCCCCAATTGTGCTTCGTTATATTGAGTAATACTCACTTCACCGCTTTCTACACTAGCGCGTACACGAAATTCCTGGCGAAGATCGTCGATCACCGATTGTGCGTGAGCATTTAAAACGGGGGTGAGGTCGACGTCTAAGAGAAACTGAACGCCACCACGAAGATCTAACCCTAATTTGATCGGCTGAAAACCAAGCGAGGTTAGCCAAGAAGGCGCGGCAGGTTCGAGTGTGAGGGCAACGGTCTCCGATGGTTGAATAAACTCAGACATTAATGTTTGTGCTGGAGCTTGCTGCCCACTTGAAGAAAAGGTCACGACAAACATATCGTTTGCTTCATGAACGCTGTGAACATCGATATCGTTATCCACTAAATAGCGATAGATGTTATCTGGACGTGCCGAGTGCGTATGGTTTGAAATGTGTAAAGCTTCACGTTCGCCAAATGCAGAAGGTAGGGCGCTGAGCAGCATCAGTGCGACAGACAGTGCAAGAACGATGACTTTCCATTTAGCTGAATAATTTATGGGTGCGGTTGAACGCTTTAACTTCATGTTGGTTACATCTTATTGATTAGTAAATAAATAGCGCCGAGTCTATTTGTTAAATAAACACCGTAATTCTTTACGTAAGAGTTGAACCTAAGGGTTTCGAAAGGATATCGATGGCGCTTTAGATTCTATCGATAAACCTAACTGTTGGTTGTCGAGCCATATTAGTTTCTTTATTGCTTTTCACTATGGTTTTGAGAAATTCATATTTGGTTTGTCACAAAATTTGTATATGAATTTCTATAATTCCTATCGACGAACTGAGTTGATCCAAAAGGTTAAATAGTAACTTGAAGTTTGAACAGTGAGTTCGCTCTGAACGCGGCATCAAATTTACGCCAATTAACGAGTGTCAACCAGTTGTATGCTGAGGGTGTGATCCGTCACTCATACAATAGAAATACCTGATTTCAGACAGTAAGTGCGACAATCATAAAAGTTCCACTCAAAAATTAAAAATCTTTATTTTTTAATGACTAAAGCTTGAATCCACCCTTTTTACTTCCATAAGACTCACACCTTTCACTAGAGTTACATCAACTCGTCATACGAGTAGCAAGGAAGAAGAAGAATACGAGATAGCTACTAAACGTTAATATAAGGGCTAGATACTTCATTGAATAATCTCTGTGATAAAAGATAGGTTTGTTATATCAGACCTCACGTTGAAGTTGGACGAATTTGAGAAATTCTCTTTTGGATTGAGCTCAAAGGCAAAACTGAATTTCTCTAATTCGTCGCCAGAACACCAATTAATGTGAAAAATAACACTCAACAAATCAAACAAATCAAACAAACTATATTGAGTGGAACATGATGAAAAGATACGTCACAAAAACCGTTACTACCCTATCTCTTGCTGGACTAATGACCGCATCTGCTGTTGCAAGTGTCACTATGGAAAAGCGCCAAGTTCCAACACCAGCTGGCGTCTCCAGTAGTTTTGCCGCCATTGTGGATCAGAAAGTGTATTCAATGGGCATTCCGACGCCCTCTACAACAGAAGAATGGCTTACTGCCCGTGAAATGTTTGATGCGCCACAAGCTAAAGTCGCTATTGAAGCGGCAGAAAGACTTGGTGTTAACTACGAAAGAAAATCTTTTGCTGGCGTTGATACCTACTTTGTAACCCCTAAAAATATTGACTCTCAATATCAAGATCGCTGGCTAGTGCACATTCATGGTGGTGCATTTGTATTCGGTGGCGACGATGCAGCTTTACGCGAAGCCATTTGGATGGCTGACGGACTAAATGCTAAGGTCATTTCTGTCAATTACCGTCAACCACCAGAGCACCCTTTCCCTGCAGCTATCGATGATGCGGTTGCGGTATGGAAGGAACTCATGAAAACTCAACCTGCAGAAAAGACCGCTATCTTTGGTACTAGTGCTGGAGGAAACCTCACACTAGCAACAACACTCAAACTCAAAGAGCTCGAGCTACCACTGCCAGGCGCTCTGTTTGCTGGCACACCGGCCACTGACCTAAAAGAGACGTCGGATTCATGGATTACGTTACAAGGCCTAGATCCATTAGGCTCTCGTGATGGACTTATTGAGGCGGCCTTTGATGTCTACGCCGGTGAAACGCCCCTAGATAACCCACTGCTATCGCCAGTCTATGGTGATGTCCATGACTTTCCACCTACTATCTTAATTTCAGGTACACGAGATCTACTGCTCAGTGACACAGTCCGAATGCACCGTACTTTGCGAGCTAACAATGTCGATGCAGAACTCCACATCTATGACGGTCAATCACATGGTGACTACATTCAGGGATTAATCCATGACTTCCCTGAGTCAGATGATGCGATGGCAGAGCTCTCGCGCTTTTTCGAAAATCACCTAAAGTAACTTAATAGCCTTGCGCTAACTGGAGCAGACCTTCCTGCTCCAGTTTTTGGGTTTTGAACGTCACTAGCAGGAACACGTTATGTCCCTTTCAACACGACTAGTTTGGATCTTGATATTACTGTTGCTTATTGGGAGTAATCAGGCTTTTGCACACAAGCCCCCTGAACTTGCCAACACAGCTTCGCCAAAAGCCACTGTTGAAAGCTTTCTCTCCGCGTCCAACGAATTAATTAACTACTGGCAACAGGAAAAGTTAAGAACCAACGAGGCTGATCGTGCTCTGGCTCAAGTCATACGTACAATGGACTTGTCTATGGTGCCTAATCGAACACGACAAGTTGTTGTCATGGAGCGGATCTTATTACTAAGAGAGGTGCTAGACAGATTTAACGAAGATGTTTTCGATCAACTTCCTGACGATACTAGTAATGAATACTGGCGCTTCGAAAATACCGATATCTCATTGATTAAAATCGATTCTGGAGAGCGTGCGGGCCAATATGTATTTTCACCTATCACGATACAACAGTTACCACGTTGGTATCGAATCATGGAGCCTATCGCCTACGCTTTGCCTGATAGGCCAAACTATTATCAAAGCTTCATACACTCACCAGGCCCTTTGCTTTCAAAGGCATTCATAGAGCGTTTACCTTACTCTGCTCATCAACTTTACGGCCCGATCCCCTTGTGGCAATGGGTCGCTGTGTTCTCTGTACTCATTATTTGTTTCACCGCACTGAAGTTAAGTATCTATCTCGGTAGGAAGTGGAACCAACATTGGGAGCAAAAGAACATTAAGTGGAAGGTGGGAAAACTGATTTCACTCGTCAGCTGTGGCTTCATTCTATTTATTACCCGCCAAGTTATTGATCAAGGTATATGGTTAACAGGTGGGTTCTATCAGTTTCTAACAACGTGTTTCTTTTTAGCCCAGTTCTACTTCACCTCATGGCTAATCATGGCACTGTTTAAATACTTTGCCGCCCTCTATGCATACAACAAACATAATGGGAAGAATGTTGATTCATCCCTAATTACCGTCTTATCGCGTATATTTGGTGGACTCACCATTGTCATATTGGGTATTTACGTCATCGAGTATATGGGATTTTCTATCTCACCACTTTTAGCGGGTATTGGTGTGGGTGGTTTGGCTGTCGCTTTAGCTATTCGACCTGTACTTGAAAATGTCATTAACGGTCTAACGCTCTACGCTGATGGTGGAATAAAGATTGGTGAGTTATGTCGCTACGGTGACAAATTAGGAACCATAGAAAGCATCGGCCTACGCTCGACTCGCATACGCACATTAGAGCGCTCCCTAATTACCATCCCCAACTCAGAATTTGCCAACATGGAGATTGATAACTTAGAACGACGCGATAAACGGCGTATGGAGCATACATTACGAGTGCGCCCCGAGCTCAGTCAGTCACAGCTTAAAGTTCTTATTGTTAGTATTCGACGACTGCTTCTTCAGCATCCAGAAACAGAAGAAGAACCAATACGTGTGAGATTCTGTGGCGTAGGTGAATTTGCCCTACTTATCAACCTAGTGTGCTACATCCGCTGCAGAGACAACGAAGAGTTCTTATCGATACAAGAAGATATTCTCTTCCTAGTTACGCAGCAAATTGACGCGGTTGGGGCTCAGCTCGCTTTCTCCAACCAATATCAGCTTGCTGGTAAACTCGCGGCAACAGATAGTGAACTCAAGGAGAAAGCGGAACAGACAATCAGTCAGTGGCATGACGCCAACAATTACCCCTTCCCTGACTTCAGTTACGAGTATAAATACGAAATAAAGAATAGTACTGTGTTTCCTGCCAAAACTGCAGCAACCAGAAAAGATGGAGCATAAATTTGATGCATCGATGAATTTTGATCCGCACCAGCAGTTTTGGACACCGAGTTAAGTGAGTACAATCACTAACGAGGTGAATCATGACAAGCAAGAAAAAACGTATTATCCACTCCCCTGAATTTAAAGCAGAGGCTCTGAAGCTAGCAGAGAAAGTCGGGGTAGCTGCGACAGCGAAGCAACTATCGTTACACGAATCCCAGATCTATGGTTGGCGTAAGGCAGCTAAGAGCGACACCAGTACCAGTCAGCGAGAAAAAGAGCTAGCCGCAGAAGTAGCCAAACTCAAAAGGCAATTGGCTGAACAGGCTGAGGAGCTAGATATTGTAAAAAAGGCCGCCACCTACTTCGCGAAAAACCTAAAGTAGAATGTTACGAATTCATGCTCGAACACCTGTTGAGTTTCAGCGTGGCCCGTATGGCTAAGGTGTTCGGCGTTTCACGAAGTGGGTTTTATTACTGGATTAAGCATCGCCACAAGGCCATCCAGCGAGAGGTAACTCGCCAAGAACTTGATACGAAGGTCAAAGAGGCTTTTGATAATAGCAAAGGCCGTGATGGCTCAAGGCGCATCCAGAAAGAGCTGTCTGAAAACGGTGACAACCGCAATGTTAAAACCATAGCCGCCAGTATGAAACGACAAGATTTAACACCGAAAGCGGCACGTAAGTTTAAGTGCACGACGGACAGCAAACATACTATGCCAGTTGCTCCGAACCTGCTAGCTCAAGATTTTAACGCGGAGGCTCCGAATCAAAAGTGGGCGGGAGATATCACCTATGTGGCTACAAGCGAAGGCTGGCTGTATTTGGCGGTAATTAATGACCTTTATTCAAGGCAAGTTGTCGGTTGGTCTATGAATACACGAATGACGGCGACTCTGGTCTGTGATGCATTATCAATGGCCTTGTTCCGTCGTAATTTTCCTGAGCAAGTTATCGTTCATAGTGACCGAGGTAGCCAGTACTGCTCAAAAGATTATAGAGACATGATAACTGCTTACAATCTAAAGCAAAGTATGAGTAGGAAAGGAAATTGCTGGGACAATGCTTGTGTTGAAAGCTTTTTCCATTCAATGAAAGTTGAAGCGATCCAGTATGAACCGATCATGACGCGAGACGAGATGCGCCAAACAATCTTTGAATACATAGAGGTTGATTATAATCGTACAAGAAGGCACAGTGCTCTTGGGTATCTAAGCCCAGTTAACTTTGAACAGCAAAATGTCGCTTAATGCAGTGTCCAGTCTTGCTGAAGCAGATCAAACACAAGGATGTAAAGACAGATGACAATGATAGAGTAAATAACTTCTTCTTGTTGTTTGATCAGGTTGCACCAAGCAAAACCCAGCTAATTCCTGCCTCTGAGGTAAACTAACTCAGCTCAGGGCTTTTTCATAGCGAATCATGGTTTTCCAATTATAGCGAGACACTCGCACCCACAAGCTACTCTGGTTGCCTCACACTATCAAAATAGGTTTGCATGGTTTGATGGAGTAACTGATTTAACGGATAACCTCGTTTAGTTTGTAAATAGCCGCCGCATATATTGGCATGCTGCATCTCTTTAGGAATTGCTGGAAGAGGGTAAGAAGCAAGTCCATCTTGCAGCTCCAGCATATAGCTACTGCCAAACAATATTGCATCGGAATTGGCAATTTTATTTAGCAGAACTTTAACACTATGAGTTGTCATTGAAATGTTGGCCTGATACCCCTTAGCCCGATATAGATCTTCGATCGGGGCACGCTTGGTATTAATACCATCAAACACAATTCGCACCACAGGCAGCTCATGAATCGCCTCCCAATCACTGGTAGTCGACAAAGTCGGGTGATTTTCTCTAGCGATGAGACTCAGTTTAATACGGTGCAGGTGATGTAGGTAAATTTCCTGGGGTAATGGGTAAGCATCAAACTGGATCAAATAATCAATGTTGCCCTTGAGTACTTCGCCAAGTGAATCATCTTGCCAATAGATAAAGTGAAAACGCGCTTTTGGCAATGCTTCACGTAACGCTTCAAAAATGCCAACACCATACGTTTCAATGAAATAGATTTGCATAGCGATCGTTACATCGCCCTCAAATTCAAGAGAGTCAAAGTTCTGAAAAGACTCGACCACTTTTTCAATAGGTGAGTACATAGAATCGGCCGCTTCGGCGAGCTTTTCTGCCAATTCAGATGGTTCTACACCATGAGCTTTACGGATAAAGAGTTGGTCACCAAACACTTCTCTTAACTTGGCAAGACCACGGCTTACGCTGGTTTGTGATATTCCTAACTGGCTGGCAGCTGTGTGAGTGTTTTTTGTCTCAACCACAGCTTTCAATAACTTCAATAAATTGAGGTCTAAATTCTTGATATCTTTCATCCGTTCTGCAATCCCTTACCAACCTACTCCATTCACTATGATTGAAATAAATGAAGGGATCAATTAAATATCAACAGAATGTTAATAACTCGATGAGTTAGCTGATTAAGACGCCTCAATGGCAAGAGGGGCACGTTGGCTGAACAACGTCTTTAAAGTAGCCCTGTATTGTTTGGTGCAACAATTGATTAAGAGGAAAGCCACGTTTTGAATGCAAGTAGCCGCCATTCACTCTGACCGTTTTGAACTCTTCAGGTGTAGAGGGTAATGAGTAGCATATCAAACTTGGATCATCATCGATCATAAAGCTACTCCCAAAGCACACTGCATCTGACTTTCGAAGCTTATCAAGCAGCACAGGTATACTATGCGTCGCTAAGGTCACGTTAGCTTCATAACCCTTCGACCGATAGAGGTCTTCTACAGGAGCTCGCATAGAATTCAAGCCATCGATGATAATGCGAGTCACAGGAAGGTGATTGATTTCAGCCCAATCATTCGTGTAGCTCAACACAGGGTGATCTTTACGAGCAATGAGACTGAGTTTGATATCTTTTAATGTATGTAAATAGACTTCTTGTGGCAGAGGCATCTCTTCAAAATGAAGTACATAGTCAACATTACCACTAAGTAGATCCAAGAGAGTGTTCTCTTGCCAATAGAGCATTTTGAATTTCGCCTTTGGTAGCACAAGTTTCAGTGCGTCAAACATACCCGCACCAAACTGGTCTAACAAAAAAACGCTCATCGCCACCTTAACTTCACCAGTAAACTCGGAAGGCTCAAAGTCGTGATAGGACTCAAGCACTTTAACAATAGGTGTCAACATATCGCTTGATGCTTCCGCTAGCTTTTCAGCCAACTCTGACGGTTCTACACCGTGAGGTTTACGTACAAAGAGTTGCTCACCAAATGTCTCTTTTAGCTTTGTCACCCCTCGACTAACGGTAGTCTGAGAAATCCCTAACTGACTTGCCGCATAATGTGTATTTTGCGTTTCAACGACAGCTTTCAATATTTTAAGAAGATTGAGATCTATTTTATCAAGCTCTACCATTTAGGACCTTTTGCTGATTTTGTTGCATTACCGTTGGATTCTTACATTAATGCAACAACCATACTACCGAACGAGAAATATACGCAGCGATTATAATTCAACCAACCTTTATTACAACTAATTTGGTATTAAAGATTGATAGGTAACGACAAGACCTTATAGTAAGCATGGTTAAATAGCGAAATCTGGCTCACTTATGTAAATTGGCAACACTCAATAAGCCAGATTTAAGCTACTGACATTTAATATCATTGTATCAAAATATAACAATTACTATAAAACTGAACATCTCGTAGACGTTCTAGGAGGCAACTGAGTATTTCCTTTAGTACTCAATGCATAAAAATTATAAACAACCACTTTTTCGTCTCCATGGTGGGTTAGGAGCCAAGTTCTCTTTGAATTATTCTCAGATCTATTTACCAGATACAACCCTGTATCTAGTTCATGGTTACTTCGTGTCACTGCCACCATTTGTTGCTCGTTAGCTCTCGATTTAACAATCATAGAGTTATCACTGATTATAAACTGCTGTTTTCTACCATTATTATTACACTCAACAACCCCTGAAAATTCAGAATCAAATGCGAGCGCGGACGATGATATAAGAGACAGCATTACTATTAATCTCTTCATTCAACCTCTACTAGCAATATGCTTCAATTATCACTTCTCAGCCAAATTGCAAACCTGACGAACAAACCAACGAATATCCTCAATTTCGCACTCTGTATAGTCAATGAAGATAATGTCTCTTGATTTGTTTTCCATCACCGGTTTACCTAAAGTAATATGCTCAACACACATCACACCTCGACTTGGAATGACATACAACTCACATGCTGTATCTTCACTGTCTTCCTGACCCTCAACACTGTAACCATCTCGTAAAGACAAATTTATTAACGTTAAACGTTTTTTATCTTTAAATTCAACTGATCTGAGTTCCTGTTTAGAAGGTGGCAAAATAAAGTCAAAATCAACATTAGAATTGTATAGTTCAAAGGTCATTAAAGCCATAACCTTATTAAAAGCAAACATATCTCTCTCCAAAATGCGTAGTTAATAGAGAATTCATTCCACAAAAAAATTAATAATTCACTAGCCGTAAAACCTATCAAAAACCTGACGATTTAATATATATCCATCTTGTTCGTAATGATAAGATAACAACATAAACTTGCCATCCTTTATACAACGTTTTCGGTCGTTAGAAATCTTGTAGGACCTGCTGCAAAATCGCTCAACATATTCAAATTGTTCAGGTAATCCTAGACCATCAAACTCTTCTTTTTTCGAGTATAAGTTATCTAGCCACATAGTTTGCTCTAACTTTGTCACTTCCCTAACAATGCGCTCTTGCTTTTTGGTTGGTGAAAAATACGTATAAGAAGCTATTCCAAACACCAACGCTATTGAGCCAATAAAGAATATACCTTTCACTATTCTAATTACTCCTATATAAAACTTATTTTTGATAGGGCAACACCTTCGACTGCCCTAATTATTCAATGTGTCATTTCACTGCCAAGCGAGAAGTTCATTAATTTCTAAAACGATTTCCTGAACACCAAGCGTAAAAAACTGAACTCCCATACAAATTAGTAAAAATCCCATAATCCGAGTAAAGGCATCAATCCCATTTTGTCCTAAAGCTCTAAGCAGTGGATATGCCATTGTTAAAGTAAACGTTGCTATCAGCGTTACAACACCCAGCCCGGCTACTACACCTGTATAAACGCTGACTATGCTATCGTGGTCTTCGTAACTAGCGATTTGCGCTGCCAAACTGATAACCATCGCCATCGAACCTGGCCCACAAAGTGACGGTATCGTTAAAGGGACCAATGCGATTGAGTCTTGCCCTGGACTATTCCCATCACTCTTTGCGCTTGGAAACAACATATTGAAACCAATAACCAAGATAATGATGCCACCGCCGAGTCGGAGACTTGGGATAGAAATACTAAATAACTCGAGAACTGATGCTCCAATAAAAAAAGTAATGCATAAGGCAATGAATAAGTAAACGCCGGCAGTCTTCGCCTGCGTTACCATATAATTTCGGTCTCGTCCCTTGCTTAGCCCCAAAAGAATGGTTGCCGCTGACGGTGGATTCATAATTGGCAAAAGACCCAAGACCGTTAACGTCATGTATGTAATAAAAGTTTCAATTTGCATATAAGCACCAGTTATTTCGTTGTCTATAATAAAAACATCTGAGCAAGATAAAGTACGCTGAAGAATGATATAGCATCCGTTAGCGTAGTTAGTATTGGGCTAGATAACATAGCTGGATCTAGGTTGAACCGCTTCAATATAAGGGGTAGGGAGCCACCAATCATGACAGCAAAAGTAGAGGAAAAGGAATACGCTAAACCAATAAAAAGTGGTAATCCAATAACTTCCCCACTTTGAGTTAGATAAGTGAGTAACGCAAGAACGCTGCCGATCAATATGCCATTTACAACACCTATTGGTATTTCTTTAGCAACAACATATAAAACATCCTTGGCAGAAATCTGACCTGTTGACAGCTCTCTAATGGATACGGCTACCGCTTGATTGCCAGCTGCCCCAGACAAATTGGCGACAAGTGGTAATATTGCAGCTAAAACCGCGATTTTTTCAATGATTGGCTCATAAGCTGCGATAATCGACACGGCAGCATAACTCAGCACTACTGATGGCAATAGAAAGGCCAGCCTACGTAAATTCCGCTTGATGGTAGGCATCGTTCGAAATTCATCTCCCCCTAATACACCAGACTGCTCAAGTAACTGTTGTTTTGACCGTTCATACAGTGCTTCATTAAGGTGTTTAAAGCCCACAACCCCTATTTGAAAACCAAAGTCATCGATAACAGGAATAACCGCATGCAAAGTAGTATCTAGAGTACTTTTGATCGCCGTTAAATCTGACTCAGGAGAAATCACTGGGATAGAAGGGTCAAGACTGTTTTTGAGCACGGAACCACCTGGAAGGGAAATAACATCGCGGATCTTTAAACCTCCTACATAGTTCCCTTCCTGGTCGTGCAAATAGACATAACGCCATTCCAATCGCTCTAAGTTCTGCTCTTCCGCGTTTAAAATCTCTCCTAAGGTTTCGATCGTGGCACTATCGGGCATCTTTAGGATTTCACTCTTACAAATTCCACCCGCCGAGTCCGAAGCATAATTTAAGGCCGCTCGTTCTTCATTCTTCCACGCTTGAGGTAACGAACGTTTTAGCTGTTGTTGGAGATCGTACGGCAATTCATTGATCAAAATACGGCGATCACCAGAGCGTAGGTGATGAAACATACTAAGCGTCGTCTCTACCGGTAACTGGCTAATTAGGCTTACCAACTCATTATCAGAAAAATGGTCAAGGAGATTTGCGGCCAGTGAGGCGTCGATGCCCGCTAATAGTGTCCAAACCGCAACTCGCTCACCATTGGTAAGTTTATTCACTACAGAAGAAAGCTGTATAGATTCTGCTTTGTTTAGATAACCGCATAGTTTCTTACTATTCTTAGTCGAAATACAATCAAGCACTGAATAGTACAGCTTTTCTGCTTCCTCGGTAGGAAAAGGTAAGCTTATTAATGTCATTATTATAATCCAATATACTCATGTAACAGCCCATTAGATCACATTTCTAATAATTCAGTAAAAATATAACTAAAGGCAAGCGTTCAATAATGGCAGAATTAAAATTTATCGTTAATGGCCAAGTTATCTACCCATACTATTTCAATAGATAGTAAATGAGGAGTTACTCAGCCTTATTAACGATACTTATCTAGTCAAACATCAAAATAATATAGGCGAAAAACAGTATTAAGTGTGTTGCACCATTAAGTGAGTTAGTTCGACCACTACTAAAGCTGACGCTGGTCATCAGTAACGTCGCACCAAGTAACACTGTTTCAGCAGGAGCTAAGCCTAACCTAATAGGCTCATTCATCACGCCAGAGATGAGTAATACAGCAGGTACAGTCAGTGCGATTGTCGCTAGCACTGATCCAAAGAACAAGTTCATCGCTCTCTGCAGTTGATTGGTCACCGCTGCCTTAACGGCTCCGACAGCTTCAGGAGCAAGGATAATCAAGGCTACAATCAAGCCCCCCAATGCCGCGGGAGCACCCATCACAGTAATACCATCGTTAATTGGCATCGCGAGACTTTTTGCCAGCAAGATAACAACAAGAAGATAGCTCACTAACATGATGGTATGAAAAACATTGCTATGTAACGGACCGTGATGCTCGTGCTCATCTTCATGATCAGCATCAATAAAATAATTGGAATGACTGCGTGTTTGAACGAATAGGAATACCGCATATAAAGCAATGGAGGCAAGTACCAAAGTCCAAGTCAAGCTTATCGACATATTTCCTAAGGCGTCCATACTGGTATAGTTAGGTAGCACTAAACAAAGTAATGAAAGTGGAATAATAGCAACCAAGTACGCTTTAATGCCATCAAGGTTGTAAGTTTGAGTATGGTATTTCATACCGCCTATCAGTAGCGTAATACCCACAAAACCGTTGAGAACTGCCATGACTACAGCAAACATGGTATCTCTTGCGAGATAAGGATTTGATTCGCCTGTGAGCATTACTGAGGAGACCATTATCACTTCAAGCAAGACAACCGACAACGTTAGAATCAACGTTCCATAAGGGTCACCAAGTTTTATAGCTAATGCATCCGAATGACGTACCACTGAAAAGATGGCAACCATCACTACATAAAACAGTATACCCGTTGTAATTACGTAGCTTAAAGGTGCTAATCCGCCGGACAGTAATCCATCACCAACCAGCTTAAAAAATAGAACTGCGAGAATACCTATTAAAAGTTTATATTCTTGTTTTATTAAGTTAAGCATTAAGTAAAGCCCAATTTACTTTGACAAAAACTCGTTATTATCCATTAACGAAAATAAGTCATTTAGCTCTACACTCCTTCGCAGAAAATCAGATTAAATATTATGGGATACATGACACAAAAGCGATGAATTAGAGAAATTCACATTTGCAGTTCAACAATGAACTTCGGTAATTCATTGTCACCGCTTCATTTAGTATTAAGGGCGATGCTCTACCTCTACATCATGACAGCTAAGCCTAACTCGACAGCCTTGATGTTTCCTTATGCCACTCATGCCCCTCTGAAGAGGAGCATGGTTATACTAGGTCTTAGTTGGGAGATTCGCAGCGGAAGCTATTAGCACTTCTCGGGTCACCTTTACCATCCCACATCGCTACCTCCGGGTATGCACACACCTTACGGTTCCCATCAATCCCTTTTTCAGGATCAACCCAATGTGCAACCACTTCTCTCGGTGCTACATTAGTATCAGCCCATTGATTACCTTCACCCATCCAATCAACCAACCAAGGACCGACGCCTCCGGCACAATGATCTACCCCTGGTAACAGAAACAGAGCAACATCATTGGCAGCTGTCGGATCGTGCTTGATGACATCTTTGTAATAACTTACGGTGCTTGCTGGAGATATCGCAACGTCCTGTAAGCCGTTCCACATGATGAGTTTTCCGCCATTATCTCTAAACGCTCTTAGGTCAGGGTTAATCGCATCCAAATATTTTCCTAAGTGATTTCCGTCTTGACGCAGGTTGTCGAAATCATAACTCGCACTGTTGTACTCACCATCGAAAATGAAGTTCTTCATGATCCCGTGACCAAAAGCGTAACCGAAGTTTGGTGTCACCGGTGCCTTCAAGTCAGGATCAATACGTACACCAGACTGGAACTCATCCATGTCGTTAACTTTAAGCCCTCCTGCAAGCCACTTATGAATCATGTCGGCATTCGCACCAAAGTAAAAACCCTCTGCTAATGGATTGCCTTTACTGTCATAAAATCCGTTGTATACCAGTTCAAACACTTCTATCTGGTCTGAAGATAAACATTCCCCACCTTCTTCGTCACATTGCAGTGCTTGAAAGTCAACCTCACACTTCCATGGCTCAATCAGACCACTGTTGTCTAGCCCATCTGCATTTTTGCACTGCTCTGCGACCAAGCTGTTCACCAGTTCAATTTCTTTCGTTCCAATAATAGCTTTATCAAGCTGACCTGAATTTGGGAACATTTTTTGAGCAATGGCGGAGTGGTGCCCTCCTAAACGCACTGACCAGTCATAGGCTGGCGAACCAGCAACGATAACATCATAGTCCGTCGGGTAGCGCTGAGCGGCAATAAGCCCTTGCCCACCACCACGAGAACACCCGAAAAATAGGTTTCTCTCACTTTCCTGCTCATAGTATCTTTCAATGACGACTTTTGCCGTTTGTGTTGTCAGGTGTACGGCACGCCCACCAAAGTTTTCTAGTCTTTCTTCTCTGTATGGGTTTTGTGCCGCCCAACTAGACTCAAGGGCATGTGCTCTATGTCCTGTATCCGTTCCCGCAGTCGCATAACCGGGTCCCAGTGCCACCTCATCAATATAATCCACAACAGAACCGACGAAACCTCCACCTCCACTTTGGGCAAACATTCCATTCCAGTCATGAGGAAGTCTTACTTGGAAGTTAATCTCTTTTTCAATGACACCACTAACGACACAGTGCGTCTCATTACGTTCTGCACTGGTATAGCGTACATTGCTTTGTGCTGGCATTGCATTAATACTGCACTCCCCTAATACGTAATCGCTCGTTGTGCTTTGAATAGTTTCTTTATTTTCAATACCTGCTATTACTGAAGCGGAAATTAGACTCATAATGAGTGGCGAAATTTGGGTTAGTCTTCTGGACATAAAAACACTCTCCTTAAGGAGTAATCAGGATCTTTTCTAGTAATTTTCTAGGCTACTAACCTGGAATACGACTAATTATTTACTAACCCTATTGAGCGCAACAGGAATTAGAGAAATTCAATTCTGATTTAAAAGCGCCTTCCTAGTGAGAGGGTGAATTGATTCCAATTCAAAAACCCATACTCCATCATAAAACTCCACTCTTCTGCGTAACCAAAGTCATATACCATAGTCAAAGCCATATTGATCGTTTCTGCACTTTGAAGATTGACATTGTAATTTACAGACTCCATTAGACGTTCCAAATCTGTACCCTTGAAGCTATAAGAGCCCTTCATATTCTGGTCAACTCTTTGATAAGTTATTCCTACTAACCCTGCAAGTTGTCCACCTGGTACACTATATCGCTGACCAATTTTAAACGCTCCAATCGTTGTGTAGATATTGTTATCCGTCGCCGTAGTTCTCGCCACTGTATAAGCACCAACAGCAGTCATGATAAATGGATGCCAATCAAATGGATCTATTTGTCCAGCCAACACGGCACCTAGACCTACATTGGTCGCTTCATATTCTATAGGAATAGTAATGGAACCTGCTGCCTGAAGCATTCCCTCTAATAATGGCCTGCCTGGTATCTCTACATTTTCTGTATTAGCGACAATATCTTTATGACCCTTGGTATACCCCAAAAGGCCATATACATTTAGAAATGGGAATAGCCATGCATCTGCCCTTAATTGCAGGCTCTGGTCTCTTCCATCTATTCTTACATCGCCCTTGGGAATGTATATATTTGAACCTCCAAGTAAGCCTCCATTGGCCCCCAGAGAAAAGTCCGAGGTTGCCTCATATGGCATTGTTTGATCGTTGAAATATAATCCGATTCCAATAGGAGCAGGCAGCTTATACCCGAGTGCTTCTACTCGATCACCCCATATAGGTAAATGGCTCCAATGTCCCGCTGTTGTACTCGTTTCAACCACTCGTTCAATCGAGTCCTGCGCATTCACTGTGAAAATGGTAGCGAAGAAGAATGCTACTGCAATAGTCTTTACTTGTTTCATGATTATCGGTTACTTGTTATTTACTTCTGTTCTACTAACTCAAACGGGGATATTCTCGTCAGTGTTGAGGTGAATGTGACAGAGAGCCCTGAATCCAATATTAGGTATTGTTTGTAGCCCTTAGATGCAAGAATTCCACTGCCGTCGGTACTGCCATTACCACCTACATCTCCAACTTTCGCAGTTGCTTCTGCCCCTAGATTTAAAGTCCATTTTCCGCGCCTAAACTCTTCAAACTTACTCGCATCAGAAAAGAAAATGACTGTTCTCGAGCTTCTTATCCCCCAGCCAGCACCAATGTCTACACGACGTGTTTTGAGATAAGTCTTTTCACCTGTCACATTGTCAACGGCGACGCCATAACCACTACCTGCGCCAAAAACCGGTACTTTTGTGACGGTACCCGTCAATACAATGTAACCAATGGCATTATCTGCTTGCTTTTCGATGTCGATATTCTTGGCATAGAGTTCTACCAGTGTGTGTTCTATAAGTTTTTCAAATTCATCAATTTGGCTTTGTTCAGTGCTTCCAGGCACCGTAGAACAACCTGTGGTTATCAATAGGCTGCTTAATATCATTGTCAGTGGTAACTGTATTCTTCTCATTTCTAGCTTCTACTGAATTCGGGGCAAGGATTGCTATAATTTCCTACTTGTAGTCAAGTGCATGTCATTTAGCTCAGTAACTTCAAACGTTCTGGAATCCCACTTTTAAATTTTTCATAGATATTATTTGTCGCTCTCTCGATCTCTATTGAGAATTGATCCAACCAGTATATATCCGCTAATAAGTGAATATCCTCGACGAGAACGTCAAGCTCTGACAAAGTCATCAATTCAACCGGCACATCCCAAGTCTCTGAAGTATCGACCAAAATAACTCTTGAAGAGGCAGAGTATTGTCGCTTATATCTTTCGTATAAATCTGAGTATCTATCAGAGTAAAATACAACAATAGAACACTCTCCTTCACCGATATCACATATCCTATATGGTCGGTCATTCAAACATATGGTTCGCTTCATTATTAACACACACCTTCATTACAATATTTAATGGAATCAGTAGTCAGCATTGTCTACTCACCTAGTTACATAAACTCGTCAGCTTTCAATAATGCATCAGTCGCTGAACAGTCACTATGTTTTAGAGAAATTCGTTTTTGACATTTCTTGTGGACTATAAGACACAAGAAATGAATTTCTCTCATTCGTCGTCATAGAGCTTGAGGAACGATAAGTTGAAGCCATCAAAATCAGATGTACAGTAAGTGCTTAGCCACTATTAATTGTCCATCATTAATAAGAGAGTAATCATGAGAAAAGTAGCCGTCATTTCGCCGCCAATTTAGAAATAAACCGCTTGATATAGCGAACCAAGAAGTTTGAGTAGCCGCGATTGATGCTCCTGAACGCCTGTAATGAAGCTCTGACCATTGAAGTCGAGTGTGTTGATACCTTTGAGCTTTAAGAATACCTAGCGTGCTGTCAGTTTTGCTCTTGTCTTGTTTTTTACCACGTTCAGAAAGAACTCTTCGGTATTGGCGAGTTGCTCATGGATCTTGTGTTCCAAGCTAGCGCAGACGAGAAACCTAAGCGTTATAACCATTGGCAGTGCCTCTACTCGTGGAGGCTTTTTCAAGAAGATTATTTGTTAAGAACTCTGGACTTTTTAGGTCATTATAAGGTGTAGCAGCGATAAAGTAGTGATATCCCGTTGGCTTCCTCTTCTACTCCTTTCTATGAATGTCGCACTTATTATCTGAAATAGGGGGTATAATCACACATCGCTTACCATCTGAGCTACTGACGATGCTTCAAACCATCAAGCTACTACTAAAATCATTAACCCAAGTTAACCCGCACCTCAAACAAGATGTCGACACGGTTATTAAGGCCATTGGAGGACTTAACAACCTAGTCGAAACCGGTGCATGCGCGACTAGACTCCGACTGACTTTGAAAGACACATCCATCGTCGACCACAAGGCACTTAAGCATCACGGAGCGTATGGTGTTGTTGTACTTGATGATCACTACATACAGATTATTTACGGAGTAAAAGCCAATACCTACTCCCAAGAGATGGAAGAAAGGCGCGTTAAACATGCCTCCGAAAGCCAATGAGGATTGTTCGTTCGGGTGAATATGGTTCACTATCTCGAAGTACAAATATCGATGCTTTATTACATGCTTGATAGCAATAAAAAGACGCCTTTCGTATCAAACAACGTTGTCATCTGATACGAAAGGCGTAATTTTAACTTATCTGCTAGTCCGCTAACCCATTTCGCGTCTCTTTAATCGCCTCCATCAATTTCTCAGAAATCAACCCTTTCTTATTGGTATTAAAGTCAAACATCACGATGGTTGCGGTGCCAGTCGTCGTAACCTTACCAAGCTTGTGACTGACAATGCTGTACTCCATCGTGAATCTGTCTTCTTTGACATCGGTAATACGAGAACCCACGAGTAGAGTGTCGGGGTAGGTGACGGGGAGTTTATAGCGACAGTAAGTATCACCAAGTACGGGACCAACATTGGTGACGGCCATGTCTTCCATCAAACTGATGTGGCGAAAATAGTCGAGGCGAGCGGTTTCAAAATAACGAAAGTACACCGCGTTATTGACATGATTTAAGGCGTCCATTTCCCCCCAGGCGACGGGAATTTCTGTAATGACCGGAAAACCTTCAAGCAATGATTCCATTTGTTATTATCCTTTTTGTGTTTGGCTTTTACTCTATTTGCTTTTTAACAAGCTTGCAACAACCAAGGAGGGGTACATCAAGGATATTGACGGATATGGCTATTTCAACGGCAACTTACTCAAGCACTTACGACACAAACAGGTGGCTGATTTTTGCAAACTTGAGGTGTCACGTTTCTCTATCTCGAAACACCAGCAAGATGACTTTCCAGCTGAGATATCACAATAGGCGGGTTCACCACACTGCTGGCACTGGTGCGTGGATTGCTCCCCGGAGAGTTGCTCAACCTTGTCTTGGCGCTGCTCGTTATCCATAAAACGCCACTGCGAAAGTTCATCTATGGTTCGATGGCATCCGCTGCAGATCCCACCTTCATTTTTACAGGCAGCGCGGCATGGAGTGACGATAACAACTTCTTGGGACATGAACAGTAATCTCGGTTGGGCTTAAAAAAATAAGGCTCCCATTATTCATTAGGGAGCCTTACATATCCAGTGTTAGTGGGCGTTTTTTAACGCTTATTTAACTTTCCAGTTTACTGTTTCACCGCCACGAATCGGCACAACGATGTCGCTACCAAATGGCATAGTTTCTGGTACGTTCCACTCTGCTTTTTCAAGCGTGACAGTGTCTGTGTTACGAGGTAGACCGTAGAAGTCTGGGCCATTGTGGCTTGCAAAACCTTCTAGGTTCTCTAGCTTGCCTTCTTGTTCAAAGACTTCTGCATAAAGCTCAACCGCAGCGTGCGCTGTGTATGAACCTGCACAACCACAAGCGGCTTCTTTCTTGCCTTTTGCGTGTGGCGCTGAGTCCGTACCAAGGAAGAACTTCTTGCTGCCACTCGTTGCTGCCTCGATAAGCGCTTGCTGGTGGGTACCACGCTTAAGAATTGGTAGGCAGTAGAAGTGTGGCTTGATGCCACCAACCAGCATGTGGTTACGGTTGTAAAGAAGGTGGTGAGCCGTGATGGTTGCTGCAACGTTGTCGTTCGCGTTTTTCACAAAGTTTGCAGCATCTGCTGTCGTGATGTGCTCTAGAACAATCCTTAGGTTCGGGAAGTCATTCACGATAGGAGCAAGAACTGTGTCTAGGAACTCTTTCTCACGGTCGAAGATATCGACGTCGTGAGTGGTCACTTCACCGTGAACAAGCAGTAACATACCAACTTCTTCCATCGCTTCTAGAACGTGGTAGATGTTCTTTGCAGATGTTACGCCAGAATCGGAGTTTGTGGTTGCACCCGCTGGGTACAGTTTTGCTGCCACAACGGCACCAGATGCTTTCGCTTTGCGGATTTCGTCTGGTGTGGTGTTGTCAGTTAGGTATAGCGCCATTAGAGGCTCAAACTGCTCGGAAGGTTGCTCAGCCATAATGCGCGCTTTGTATGCCAGCGCCATTTCTGTGTCTGTGACAGGTGGGATAGTGTTTGGCATGATCAGTGCGCGACCGTTGTAGCGGCTGATATCGCGAACAGTATCTTTAAGAACGTCGCCGTCACGAAGGTGTACGTGCCAGTCGTCTGGACGAGTAATAGTCAATGTAGTCATTTGGGCTCCCACCAAGTTAGATTCTTCTTGAAACGGAGCCTAAACGGTGGCGAAAAATGTGAATGCAATCGCTTACGTTTAGGCGACAGGATGATAGAGGAAAACGAGTAAGATTTCACTATGTTTCTGGGACTAAGGGAAAAAAGACGTTACCATTGAGCACAAAATAAGGAAGACAACAATAAAAGGGCTCAGTCGTGTCAAAATCTCCTCTGCTTTCCCAAATCAATATCTATCCTGTTAAATCCGTTGGCGGAATTTCTCTCTCTTCGTCTTGGGTTGAGAAACAAGGTCTTTGTTTTGACCGTCGATTTATGGTCGCTCTGTCAGATGGTGCTATGGTGACCGCTCGTAAATATCCCAACATGGTCAAAGTCTCCTCGAGTTTGCTGCCAACCGGGATCATTTTTACCTATCCGGGTATGGTGCCGCTCAAACTTGAATACAGCAGTTTCAAGTTACAAGAAACGCCTGCAACGGTTTGGAAAGATAACTTCGCCGCCTACACCACAACCGATGAGGCGGATGATTGGTTTAGTCAGGTGCTGGATCAACGTGTGGAACTTCTGTTTACCGGTGAGCAGTCGAATCGTGTACGCGAAAAGTTGGGCCACAATGTGAGTTTTGCCGACGGTTACCCGCTACTGATCATTAGCCAAGGCTCATTGGATGAACTCAATCGCCGAAGTAGCGAAACGCACTCTATGGAGCAATTTCGAACCAACTTAGTGGTGGGTTCTGATGAGCCATTTATCGAGGACTCGTGGAAGCGTATTAAAATTGGTGAAGTCGAGTTTGAAGCAGTCAAACCTTGCGAGCGCTGCATTTTGACTACGGTTGATGTGGAGAAAGGTGCATTCCGTGAAAGCAAAGAGCCGCTGAATACGTTCTCGCGTTTTCGCGCGAATGAAAGAGGTGGCGTTTTCTTTGGCCAGAACTTGGTCGCCAAAAATGAAGGTATGATCCGCACTGGTGATGAGATTGAAGTTCTTGAATACAAAGATAAAGAAGTATACGACGATCTTGACGCTCAAAAACAAGAGTTTGTTTGTGTTGAACGCGAACGCGTTGCTCGCAACTTTGAAACGTTTTGGCTAGAGCCTCAAAAAGGCGCAATGCCTGATTACAAAGCAGGGCAGCACCTTCCAATTGAAATTAACCTTGATGGTCAAGTTGTAAAGCGTTTATACACTCTATCATCGAGCCCATCTCGCCCAGGGCGTTTGGCAGTCTCAGTCAAACGTATCGATGGTGGCTGCGTGTCTAATTGGCTATTTGAACACTTCCAAGTGGGGGATACCCTCATTGCAGACAAACCAAATGGCAGCTTCCATATGGCGAATGCAGACCACGAGCCATTGTTACTCCTCTCAGCGGGTAGTGGTGTGACACCTATGATGTCGATGCTTCGTGATTTGTCAGACCGAGATGCCGTTAACAATGTGGTGTTCTTCCATCAATGCTCTACTGTTGATGATATTCCGTTTGCAGAGGAGCTTAAATCACTCGAGGCTAAGCACGAGAATCTCACCGTGATGCTGTCTTTGACTCAATCTAGTGATGATTGGCAAGGCTTAAAAGGGCGCTTTAGTTTATCCCACCTCAAACAAATTCCAGATCTTACCGCAAGGCAGGTGTTTGTGTGCGGCCCTGATGGTTTCATGCAAAAGGCTAAGAACCTGATGCTCAAAAAGGGGCTAGCGGAAGACCATTATCATCAAGAAGCCTTTGGTGTTGCGACAGCGACAGAAGACAGCGTTAAGGCGCTTCAAATCAGTATCGATGGTAACGTATTTGAAGGGGATAACCAGAAAACACTGCTGGAGCAGGCTGAAGATGCGGGAATGTCGATTGCGCATACTTGTCGTGCTGGTTTTTGTGGCGCATGCAAGGTGACGGTGGAGTCTGGCTTGGTTCATCAACCCGATGTACCTGCGATTCAAGAATCGGAAATTGCGGAAGGTAAGGTGTTAGCGTGTTGCTCAGTGCCAAGAACGGACGTGGAAATCGTGAGTTAATCGTGATTATAGGTGCCAGTGTCCAACTGGCACCGGCTTTGATTTACATGCTTATTTTGAAGCACTCACTATACGTTGATGCAACGAGTCTTTTAAAACGGCTCTATCATGTTTTAGCTGATGCATCTCGGTATCTTCGATAGGTGAACCGTTGAGTTCCAACACACGAATTTCTTTATCCAGAGCATTGTAGTTTTTAGTATCTGCAGCAAAGCCTTGATCGCTTTGTGTCAGTGCTAAAATGGTATCTTGATGTTCTGGAAATTCCTTAAGAAGAGAGTGATCTTCGCCTAACATAGCAACCCCTTTTTATTCGATGAACAATGGTTTCGATGAACAACAGTTTTAGCTTGGGCATGTGCACAAGTGGATTGATGCGCGCGAAGGCGTGTTATCACCTGTGCTCTTATAACAATGGCACAAGTTAGGGGTGATTAAAAGTTGACCGGTGGGAAGATTTGATTTCAGCGAAGTAAATCACAAGCTAGAAAAAAGCCAGCAATTTTTTTGCTGGCTTTTGGCATTTATAAGATGCGGATTAGTCGTAGATTGTCGGGATCGCTTCACGTTTGTGTTGTGTTGCTTTGTAAATAGCAACCAACTTGTCTGAAACGTCTTGAGAAACGGGTTTGCCCTCTAAGAAGTCATCAATTTGATCGTAGGTTAGGTTTAGCGCATCTTCGTCGGCTTTTTGTGGGTCGAGCTCTTCAAGATCTGCTGTTGGTGTTTTCTTAACAAGTAACGCTGGCGCACCTAGCGTTGCTGCTACTTCACGAACTTGGCGTTTGCTCAAACCAAATAGCGGTGCTAAGTCACAAGCGCCGTCACCAAACTTGGTGTAGAAACCTGTGATGTTTTCTGCTGAGTGGTCAGTGCCAAGCACTAAACCACCAACGTAACCAGCGATTTCGTACTGAGCTACCATACGTGCACGCGCTTTTACGTTACCTTTAACAAAATCGACTTTCGCCGCATCTGTTGGTAATAGGCCAGTGCCTTCTAGTGCAACGTGCGATGCAGCATGAAGACCATCTACACCCGCTTTAATATTAACTGAGACAGAATGAGTCGGCTCAATGAAAGAGAGCGCTAGCTGTGCTTCGTCTTCGTCTTTCTGTTCACCGTAAGGCAGGCGTACTGCGATAAATTGGTAGTCGTTACTGTCGCTCGCTTGGTTAAGCTCGTTTACCGCCAATTGTGCCAAACGGCCACAAGTTGTTGAGTCCACACCCCCACTGATACCAAGAACGATGGATTTGCATCCAGACTGCTGCAATTTACTCTTAATAAATGCAACACGGCGTTCAATTTCAAATTGTGGGTCGATAGACGGAAGCACGCGCATCTCGTCTCGAATAAGTTGTTCCATGTGGGATCCCTTTTCCTGCAAGCAAAAATGATTTCTTGTATGATACCTACGAACATCGCTGAAAAAAAGTTACAGTGGTGGCCAATCTATGCATAGATACGATTTATTGAGATACATATGACAAAAATAGCGATATTTGGCAGCGCCTTTAACCCACCGAGCCTTGGCCACAAGAGCGTGATTCAATCATTGAATCATTTTGACAAGGTGCTGCTAGTACCGAGTATCTCTCACGCTTGGGGAAAAAGTATGTTGGATTACAGCATTCGCTGCCAACTGGTCGATATGTTTATAGACGATCTAGCCCAAAGCAATGTCGAGCGCTCCGATATCGAAGAACACTTGTATCAGCCAAATAGTTCAGTGACCACATTTGCAGTGCTAGAAGCCTTAGAACAACGTTACCCTGATGCCGAGCTGACCTTTGTGCTGGGGCCTGACAACCTATTTAGCTTCGAAAAGTTTTATAACGCTCAGCAAATCGTTGAGCGTTGGTCATTACTTGCCTGTCCCGAGAAAGTGAAAGTCCGCTCTACCACTATTCGCTACAGTTTGTCCCAAGGTTTGAATGTAGATCACCTAACAACAGTAAGTGTTGCTAAACATTTGGTCGCCCATAAGCTATATTGACCATATAACTAAAATGGATAATTTATAAAAAATGAAAGCAACATGGATTTGTATTGCTTTAGCAGTGGCCGTCAGTAGCCCTCTTGCGTATGCATTTTGTGAGAGTAATTCGAGTAAGTCTGTCGTTATTAAAGCGACGGAAGAAGAGTCTTTTTGCTCGCTTATTACCAAGCCCTTCAGTTATATCGGAAACCAAGTTGTGACGCTTGGCGGTCTAATTGAGCCTGAAACCCCAACCAACTCTTTGCAAGACTCCTATTGGGATCAATGGCTGTTGAACCAAGAGTCTGAACCGGTGTTGACCGGAAATATCGACAATAGCTTTGTTGGGATTGGCTTTTGGGCGCCTGAAGAAATTGCTCGTCGTAAAGATGAAATGTCGATGCAAGAGTGGTTGATGGCGCAGGGACTTCACTTCGGTGTCGGATTTGGCGAGAAAGGCAAAGAGCCGAGACTGCGTCTTGATTATCGTTGGCACCAAGACTACCAAGGTGACATGATGATGCAGGTAGAAGTCCCGTTTTAGACTCTATTGGCTACCTGACATTATTGAATAAAAACAAAGCGAGCCTTGGCTCGCTTTGTTGTATTTAGGGCAGTAATCTACAGCTCGTTTCCGAGCAAACTTAGTGTTAGCTGTTGGAATTGTTCCATGTTTCCAGCAAACAGCTGTTCACAAATGGTCTCTGGTTTTTTTCCAGACAATTTAAGCTTTCGAGCTTCACGAACAAGAAGAACCAATGCCAGTTCACCTGTGACCTTATCTGAGCCCGGTGTCCAACGAGAGATGTTTTCGCTGGTGCTGTCGAGACTCAGTGTCGGTGACAGTGCCCCTGCTTCATGGCGCATGACTTGCAGCAGGTCGTTTTTCATCTCGTCACTTGGTGAAGCGATGATTTTTTCTAGAATCGCGCTGATAAGTGGTGTGGCTTCTACACGGCCCGCTTGGCTCGGAAATTTGTCACGCAATCGAATTGAAAACTTTAGAGTACTTAGTTTGGTTTGCGGTAATATGGTCAAGCTGGTTAGGCAGTCAAAAGGCAACCAGAAAAGCTCGCCGGCCTGGTATAGGTATTCGTTCTTACCCAACCTGACCATCACTTGGCCTTCTTCGACACGAAACAACTGGTTATGCAGTGTTTTTTTACGTGCGGTGATAGTGACAAAGTCGTAACTGGTAGATTGAAAGTCGATTGCGTGATTCATGTCGGTCTTTAGCTGTGGATCTGCGCGTAGGTTACCCCTTGATGAGGGGAATGCCAACTAAAGATCACACTTTTATATTGCTGTTAATGAACAAGATGCTAAAACTGTGGTCTGACCTTAACAAAAATAGACGTAATAGGGCTGCGGTCTTTAGTCACAGGGCGTAGAATATGGCAGCTTTTAATTTGATGTAACAAACATGACAACACAGACAGATCCTTATATTGATATTCGTCCTTACAATGATGACGAGATCCCAGCCGCGATTGATCGACTGATCAACGACGCTGAATTTATTGATGCTATTTTACAGCACCGTTTTTCTAATCATGCGCCTTGGTTTAAAGCGCTGATGAGCCCATTGGTCAAAGTGTACCTAAAATTTAAGTGGGCGAAGCTTGATAGCGTAGAAGCTATTCAGCTAGAAGTGAAAAAGTACCTAGAGCAGACGCTAAACGCAACAACACAAGGTGTGACTTATCAAGGTCTTGATAAGTTGGACAAAAACACCTCTTACTTATTTGTGTCGAATCACCGTGATATCGCGATGGATCCGGCGCTTGTTAACTATGGCTTGCACCAAAACAATCACAGAACCGTTCGTATTGCTATTGGTGACAACTTACTTAAAAAGCCTTGTGCGACAGAACTGATGCGCCTTAACAAGAGCTTTATTGTTAAGCGCTCGCTAAAAGGCCCGCGTGAGATGATGAGAGCCTTAGGGACGTTGTCTTCGTACATCAAGCACTCACTAGATACTGGTAACTCAATCTGGATTGCTCAGAAAGAAGGGCGCGCAAAAGATGGCAACGACTTCACTGACCCAGCAATTCTAAAGATGTTCCATGTTGAAGGTCGCAAGCAAAAAGTGGTGTTTGCGGAGTACATTCGCTCTTTGAAAATTGTACCTGTATCGGTTTCTTACGAGAATGACCCGTGTGATATTGCTAAGGCAAAAGAGCTGTACGAAAAAGCGACGCATGGCAACTATCAAAAAGGTGAGTTCGAAGATATTGAAAGCATCGTGCAAGGTATTATTGGTCGTAAAGACCGCGTAAACGTGGTGTTTGGTGATGTGATTGACCAAGACTTTGAAACACCAGAGGCATTGGCGCAAGAGATCGACCGCCAAATCCATGCAAACTACACCTTGTTCCCAATCAACAAGTTGGCTGCTGGTTTGGAAGATGACACCATTACTGAAGCGACACACACAACGCTACAAGAGAAGCTTGATGTGTTGCCAGAGGGCGCACACCAATACTTGCTAGATAGCTATGCCAACCCGGTTAAGAACATTTTGCTAGACAAGGCAGTGATGCCAGAAGTTGCAGAAGCGTAAAGACGTTTCGAACCTTACTGGAACAGTGAAAACACCACCTTTGGATGAATCCAATGGTGGTGTTTTTTTATGCTCAATATCATGGAGGTAGAATGAGCCAGCTTGTTCTTCGCTGTACTAGTAAGTTAGTTTTCAATAAGAGCACAGATAGCCAAAGTCATACGATAATGGCTACAACAGCGCAGGCGGTCTAGACTCAAGCATGATGTATATAGAAACCATCAAAATCAGTAACCTTCATGTACAGGAGCAGACATGATCTACCCAGAATCACTGCCTCACGGCGAACTGCATCACATCATCGACGACATCTATATGGTGACAGGTTCGGTGGAGATGAAAGCGCCTCATCCAAAATTTGGTCCGTTTAAAATGACGTTTAGTCGCAATATGATGGTGATTAAACAAGGTAGTGAGCTGATTTTAGTGAACTCTGTGCGATTGAACGAAAAAGGTATCGCACAACTTGATGAACTCGGTGATGTCACTCATGTAGTGCGTCTAGCCGCATTTCATGGCTTTGATGACCCGTTTTACAAAGAGACGTTTCAAGCCACGCTTTGGTCTGTAGAGGCTCCGTATGTACGCGGTTTCGCTAAGTCTGCTAAAGAGGAGTATTACCGAGCAGATCGGATATTAAAGCCAGGAAGTGAACTTCCCATTAAAGGTGCTTCCTATCATGAGTTTGCGACCAGTCATCCTAAAGAAGGCTTGATATTGCTCGAGCGAGGAGGCGGCATATTGCTGGCGGGAGACAGCATGCAGAATTGGCCAAAGCCTGATAAGTACTTTAACTGGTTTGCCAAAATTATGATGAAGCGAATGGGTTTCATTGCGCCGAGCAATTTTGGCCCAGGCTGGCTAGAGCTTGCGAAACCCGCAAAAGACGAGTTGATGGAGAAAGCAAGGCTTGATTACAGCGTGCTATTACCTGCACACGGTAACCCTATTATGACGAATGCGCAGCAAGGGTTCATCAAAGCCGCTGAGCAAGCCTATTCTTAGGCAGTGCATTTGGATAGATAAAACTAATCCAAAACCAAAATAAAATCTCGTAACTAACTTACTGAAAATGTTTGACCTTGCTCACAAAATGAGTAGAATTCGTGCTGTCTTTTGAAATGTTATTACACAAGGGTGAGAACAATGAACTCAGCACTTCTATCAACATTGGACACTGAAAAATCAAATAAAGTAGAGAGCGCATCTAAGTCGTCAACCTCTACTGCGGCTGAAATTGCAACTATCGTTGCAATGTACCTTGCTACTTCAGCTGTGATTTTGTTACTAAGCCTAACTTGGGTTTTGTAACCAGCTTTTCAAGGATTTGGATGGAGCGATACTCGCTATAGCAGCACATGTGAGTATCGCCTAAACTGCTTTAAACTCTCCTAGGGCTCTACCACCACATACTTGCCATTTCCTATGGACAAGAACCAATTCCCCCTCGAAACAAAGTACTGTTGGCCACGTTTATTGACTGCAGTTGCACCTTCGGGAAGCTGTCTGATGACTTTACCCGGTCGATAGCGACGCTTTGGCGGCTTTTCGACAAACACATACTTCTCTTTTCTCTGCTCGTAATAATGCCCATCGATGAGTGCATACGTTACACCTGCAATGGCCAATAAAATGGCATCTTTAGGTAGGCGATGCTTTGGATAGTGGTGAACGACATGCACTTCTTTCTTTTTATGTTTGTGTTTATGCTCTTTCCAAGGCTTGTCGATAAATTTGTGCCAAGGGTCTGCAAAAGCGGGGCTATTGCCAAGAACGGTGCAGATAACGAGTGCAGAAAACAAAGATTTGTAAGTCATAAATGGCTCAATTGGAAACTTTGAGCCATTGTTTCGTGTCGCGGATGTTTGTGGGTTAGCACTTTGTCATGAACGAGTCGTGATTTGATGGGGGCTAAATGAAGTTTGTGGATTGATTACTTTGGCAAAGGTATTGCCAATGATAACTATGAGTGACTCACAAAAACTAGCATGAGAACGGTGCAAGCCCAAATCTAATCTTGTTTATCGGTTTTTAGGCCACTAGTTTACTAGCAAATGGTGTTGAAGAATATGTAGGAAAAGGGAAGTTTATGGAAGGATTTCGTATTAGAACCATGACGTTAGATGAAGTTTTCACCGCGGTTGAGTGGGCAGCACAAGAAGGATGGAACCCAGGACTAAACGACGCACAGCACTATCACATGGCGGATCCTAATGGTTTTTTGGTTGGTGAACTCGATGGGGAACCCATTGGTTGTATCTCGGTAGTAAAGTACGACGCAAACTTTGGTTTTTTGGGTTTCTACATCGTTAAACCTGAGTACCGTGGAAGAGGCTATGGCATCCAAATATGGAATCAAGGAATGGCGTATTTGGATGGCTGTAATGTCGCTTTGGATGGCGTTGTAGATCAACAAGAAAACTACAAACGATCCGGATTTGTGTTGTCTCATCGAAATGTTCGTTATGAGGGTCGAAGTGCCCAGCTTGCCTTTGATAGCAAAGCGATAGTGAAGGCAACCAGTGTCGACTTTTATCAGGTTGAAGATTATCTAAATGGTTTCTTCCCAGTGGCTAGAAGGGAATTTAACCATGCTTGGTTTAGTCAATTGCAGTGTACGTCCCTGGTCTATGTGAAAGAGGGCAAGGTGCTTGGTGCAGGAGTGATCAGAGATTGCCATACGGGCTATAAAATCGCACCACTGTTTGCAGATAGTGAGCATATTGCCAATGAGTTGTATGCAGCGTTAGTCTCTAGTGTAGACGCTGGGAAACCTGTTTTTTTAGATGTACCAGAAGTAAACGAGCCTGCCGTTACCTTGGCAAGCTCGCATGATATGGCGCCTTGTTTCGAAACCGCCCGAATGTACACCAAACAACCACCGGCACTTTCCTTAGATAGAACCTACGGCGTGACGTCATTTGAAATTGGCTAGCCACTTGGGCTTAACATTGCGCTCGGCTAGGCTGCCGAGCGCCCTGTGTTTTCTGTTAAATTGTTCACCCACTTATCACTGTAGACTCGCCACACTGCTGGTAACACCTTGATAATTTCTTCTGATGTCATCAAGAGCAGTACAGTAGTAAAAGGCAATTCAAACACGATAGCACCCATAGCGGTCACAGGCACTGCCCACATCCACTGGCAAACAAAGTCCATGTTCATGCAGAACTTACTGTCGCCACCACTTCTCAATACTCCAACGATTAAGGTGATATTGATGGTGCGCAACATGATACTGAGTGCCATAACAGGGAAACTCATGATCATGAGCTGTGTGACGTCATCAGACAGCGCTCCATAGAGCGATAAAATGGCGCTTTGCGCTATCAATAGAACCCCGCCAAGTAGAGCACCGACGACAACCGCTGATTGCAGTGCCCATCGAGAATATTGCGCGCTTTGCTTAAACTGATTTGCGCCTAAACTGTTGCCTATAATGATTCCGGTGGCATTGGATAGACCTAGACCAAAGGCAAGGCCAACGGATTCGAGTGGCGTGATTACTGCTAATGTCGCGAGTTCAGTTTGCCCCATTCGGCCAAGGATAATATTGAATGTGAAGATCCCAGCACACCAAATCACTGTACCCACCATGACTGGATATGTGATGGTGACAAATTTACTCACCATGTTGCGCTCACAGGCCTCGACCACATTTTGCCAACGCAATGCCAACACTGGAAAATAACGATAGATGATTACCAACACCACGATTAACCGTACTGAGCGAGCAATAACGCTACCGACCCCTGCACCAATGAGTCCCATCGCAGGTAAACCGAAGTGACCAAAGATAAGGAGATAATTTAAGGTCACATTGAGAGCCACTTCCAATATGGATACGTAGAGGTTTATGCGGGTCTGACCGATAGAGCGCAACGCTGTATCGGCGGCGATACCAAATCCAGAAAGGAACATGGCAATACCAAGTAATTGCACGTAGTCACTGGCGAGTGCCAGTACGTTTTCGCTGGGGTTAAATAAGCTTGGCAATAAAGTCGGCATGAAGAAGCATAACGCGAAACAGAAAAAGGCAAGTCCTTGAGTTACCCCTGCCCCCAGCGCGAGATATCGTTTTAGGCCTTGTTCGTCGTTTGCCCCCCAATATTGGGCTAACAAGATCCCCATACCCGAGCCTAATCCCCATACTAAGACGATTGAAACCCAAAATATGCGAGCACCAATGCCCGCCGCTGCGACTTCTTCTGTGCCTAACTGACTGATCATCAAGCTGTCGACAAAGCCTAAACTACTCATCAACAAGCTTTGCAGTGAGATCGGAATCCCCAGTAATAGGACGTTCTTAATGAAGTGGCGATACGACGGTGGTTCCATAGCATTCTCCCTAGTTGCCTATTTTTCAAGCTACTGATTTTGATCACGATATGCAACGAATTACGCTTTTGGTAGTGAGAGTTACCTCGCAAAATGCTCTGCATCTTGTGCTCGTGAGAATGCCAAGTTATTAACTTGATTGCATTAAATTGGTGCTTATGCGAGTGATTTCTCTAATCTGGTGAAATTTGAACTGTAATTGCACCAAGATGCAGCGCACCAAATTGAACTAACAGCATCCAAGTTGTGCACCAAAAATAAAATTTCATTATTTTCAGTGTGTTATGTCGTTATTAACAATATTGTCCAAATTGGCACTCTTCTTGAAGTAATAGTTTTGAATAACTATTCATTACAAGGAGATATCCAACATGAACATGACGTTCAAATTAAAGCTTGCAGCGATGGGCGCGTCACTGGCTTTTGCATCTGGCATGGCGATGGCTGAAGAGGAAACGATCAAAGTCGGCGTTCTACACTCGCTGTCAGGTACGATGGCAATCAGTGAAACGACACTGAAAGACACCATTTTGATGTTGGTGGAAGAGCAAAATAAGAAAGGCGGCCTATTGGGCAAAAAGCTTGAAGCCGTTGTGGTAGACCCGGCATCAAACTGGCCTCTATTTGCCGAGAAAGCACGTGAGCTGATTGAGAAAGAGAAGGTTGACGTGGTATTCGGTGGTTGGACGTCGGTATCTCGAAAATCGATGCTTCCTGTGTTTGAAGAGTTAAACAGTATTCTTTTCTACCCAGTGCAGTATGAGGGTGAAGAGTCATCTAAAAACGTGTTCTACACTGGCGCTGCGCCAAACCAACAAGCCGTTCCTGCGGTTGACTACCTAATGGATGAATTGGAAGTAGAGCGTTGGGTGTTGGCTGGTACGGATTACGTTTATCCACGCACGACTAACAAGATCCTAGAATCTTACCTGAAGTCAAAAGGGGTGAGTGAATCAGACATCATGATTAGCTATACGCCGTTTGGTCATTCTGACTGGCAGTCGATTGTTTCTGACATCAAGAAATTTGGCTCAGAAGGTAAGAAAACCGCCGTTGTTTCAACCATCAACGGTGACGCAAACGTACCATTTTACAAAGAATTGGGCGCGCAAGGCGTCTCATCTGAAGACATCCCGGTTGTGGCATTCTCAGTTGGTGAAGAAGAGCTCTCAGGGATGGATACGTCTGCATTGGTGGGTCACTTAGCTGCATGGAACTACTTCATGAGTGTGGATACCGATGCGAATGAAGAATTCGTTGAAACCTGGCAGAAGTTTATTGCTAGCGAAAAACGTGTCACTAACGATCCGATGGAAGCACACTACATTGGCTTCAATATGTGGACACAAGCGGTGACGAACGCAGGCTCGACAGACGCTGAAAAAGTACAAGACGCATTGATCGGTGTGTCGGTACCAAACCTATCAGGTGGCTACTCAACCATGCTACCTAACCACCACATTACTAAACCTGTACTTATCGGTGAAATCCAAGATGACGGTCAGTTTGACGTTGTTTGGGAGACCACAGGTCTAGTCGCGGGTGATGCTTGGTCTAACTACCTACCTGAATCAGCCAAGCTTTACTCAAGCTGGGCGAAGCCATTCTCATGTGGCGCGTTTAACGTAGAGACAGGCAAGTGTTCAGGTAGCGCACAATAAATCCTCGTCATTCGGTGCCTCTCCCGTTCCTTCCTCAAAGGGCTGAGGCGCCTTTTTATTTCTGCTGGAGTTCACGTCAGGCTCTGGCAGCCAAAAGGACGCATTTCATGAAAACCATAATTCAGATATTGAAAGTCGTGGTGTTCTTTGTTTTGAGTACGCACTTCGCGTTGGCTAGCGTAAGTGACAGGGAGACGTTTGCCCAAGCACTCATAGGAAAAAACAACCCTCTAAAAGAGTCAGCGATGACTTGGATTGTTGAGAATGAATCTTCAACAGTCGCAAAATCGGTATTAACCGCTTGGCTTGAAGGTGATCTCTATTATGTCAAAGACAAAAAGAGTGAGCAGTTTCAGGCTTTGTACATTTCAGACAACATCAAAAAGTCTCCCACTGCAAAAAGCGCTTGGGATGACACGACGTTTGTCATCGAATCTTCTCGTCAGTTTAAGAAAGTTCGGGTAAACAACAAATTACGCGGCATGATTCGCCTAGAGATCGCATCGCTTGGTTTGTCGAACACCGAGCCTTCTATTCGTTTAAGCGCGGTCACTGCCTTTTTAGGCAAAACGGATGATGCCGTCATGGCAAAACTGCAGCAAAGAAAAGAGATTGAGCAAGATGCCGATGTGCTCAACATTCTTAACTTGGCGTTGGCGGTTGACCAATCACTAACAGGGGACACGAGCGCAGACAAAATCACCGCGATAGAGACCCTATCTGGTTACAAGCAATCTGCCGTGTTACAGACCTTAAACCAAGTTATCGGCAAAGAAAAAGATGAGCGAGTCGTTGCTGCTGCCGAGCGAGCGCTTGACAACTATCAGCAGAGCCAGAAGTTTTACTCGGGCGTCGAAACCGTCTTTTTTGGTTTGAGTCTAGGTTCAGTCCTCGTTCTAGCAGGCATCGGTCTTGCCATTACCTTTGGCGTGATGGGCGTTATCAACATGGCTCACGGCGAGCTGATTATGATTGGCGCGTACACCACTTATGTGATGCAGCAGCTTATGCCAAACAATATCGGTATGGCGCTTATCTTATCCATTCCGATGGCGTTTATGGTCTCTGGCTTGGTTGGCATTGCGATAGAGCGAAGTGTCATCCGTCATCTCTATGGTCGTCCTCTAGAAACCTTATTAGCAACATTTGGTATCAGCTTGATCTTGCAGCAAGCGGTTCGCTCTATTTTCTCTCCTCTTAACCGTTCTGTGAGCACGCCGGATTGGATGTCAGGTGCTTTGAATATCAACCCAATGCTGTCACTGACCTATAACCGCTTATACATCATTCTATTCTGCATCATGGTGTTTGTTGGCTTGGTCATGGTGTTAAAGAAAACACCCCTCGGTCTTCAGGTTCGCGCGGTGTCTCAAAACAGAGCGATGGCACGAGCGATGGGCATTCGTTCTGAGCGTGTCGATGCGATGACGTTTGGACTGGGCTCGGGTGTTGCGGGTGTCGCCGGTGTGGCGTTATCTCAGCTTACTAACGTAGGGCCTAATATGGGACAAGCCTACATCATCGACTCATTTATGGTGGTGGTGTTTGGTGGTGTTGGAAATCTATGGGGAACCTTAGTTGCGGGACTAAGCCTAGGTCTATTTAACAAGATCCTTGAGCCATGGGCAGGTGCCGTTCTTGCCAAGATTTTGGTGCTAGTGTTCATCATTTTGTTTATTCAAAAACGCCCTCGTGGACTCTTCCCACAGCGTGGTCGTGCAGCAGAAGGTTAAGGAAAACGTATGCAATCAACAATTCGATCTTCTGAACATCCGGCAGGTGCTGCATCTAAGTCGTTTGTCCTTGCGGCAATGCGTGGTGACAAAGGTGGACAGTTTACAGTCCTAGCGATCTTAGCCGCTGTTATTTTGATTCCGTTAGCGAACACCCTATTGCCATCGGGTCATCCGCTTCACGTTGAGACATTTACTATTTCACTGATGGGCAAGTATCTAAGTTATGCCATGCTTGCTTTGGCCGTCGATCTAGTTTGGGGTTATCTCGGGATCCTCAGTTTAGGGCATGGCGCGTTTTTTGCGCTTGGCGGTTATGCCATGGGTATGTATTTGATGCGTCAAATTGGGGATAGGGGTGTGTATGGCAACCCGATTCTGCCTGATTTTATGGTGTTCCTAAATTGGCAGGAACTTCCTTGGTTTTGGCACGGCTTTGACCAGTTTTGGTTTGCTTGCCTAATGGTAGTGCTTGTACCTGGCGCATTGGCATACGTGTTCGGTTATCTGGCGTTCCGCTCTCGTGTTTCTGGTGTTTATCTCTCCATCATGACTCAGGCTCTGACCTATGCTTTGATGCTGGCGTTTTTCCGCAATGAAATGGGTTTCGGCGGCAATAATGGCCTGACCGATTTCAAAGACATCCTTGGCTATAGCTTGCAGCAAGATTCCACCAAAATTGCTCTATTTGTGGTGACGGGGATTACACTCGTTGTTAGTTATATTGTTTGTCGAACCGTTATCAGTAGTCGTCTTGGTCGAGTATCTATGGCAATCCGTGATACGGAATCAAGAACGCGCTTCATGGGTTATGACGTCGATGGCATCAAGCTATGGATATTCGTCTTGTCAGCGGTCATCGCTGGTATCGCAGGTGCGCTTTATGTTCCCCAAGTTGGCATCATTAACCCCGGAGAATTTGCTCCACTCAACTCAATTGAAATCGTCGTGTGGGTGGCGCTTGGCGGTCGAGCCACTTTGTTTGGGGCGATTGTCGGTGCGCTGGTTATCAACTACGCCAAGAGCTGGTTTACGGTTGAGTTTCCTGAAGTGTGGCTATTTGCCCTCGGTGGGCTGTTTGTTTTGTCGACCATGTACTTCCCGAAAGGCTTGATTGGTTTTATTTCAGACAAATTAGCTTTAATGAAGAAGCGATCTTCGCCCGTTCAGGAGTCTGACAAGGAGGTAACAGTATGACGACGTTACACAGAGCTAAGCAGCTAAAGAGCTCGGTACAAGAGATCACCAAACGCGATGAGGTGTTCTCATTTCTAAAGCCTGACCAACATCCTCTTGTCGATACTCGCCACAATATTCTTTTGTATGTTGAAGGCGTGAATAAAAGCTTTGATGGCTTTAAAGCCATCAATGATTTGAACCTCTATATCAAGGAAGGGGAGCTGCGCTGCATCATCGGGCCTAATGGCGCAGGCAAAACCACCATGATGGATATCATTACTGGCAAAACCAAACCCGACACAGGCGAGGTTTGGCTTGGCTCAAACATTAACTTGCTCAAGATGAATGAGTCTGAAATTGCCAACGCAGGGGTGGGGCGTAAGTTTCAAAAGCCGACGGTGATTGAATGTCTAACCGTTTGGCAGAACTTAGAGCTTGCCATGTCGGGCGTTCGTGGTGTGTGGGGAACTTACACCGCGTCTTTGTCTGGCGAGCAGCAAGACAAGTTGGAATCGGTACTTGAGCTTATCCACTTAAAAGACAATGCCGCTCTAAATGCAGGGAATCTTTCTCATGGACAAAAGCAGTGGCTAGAGATCGGCATGCTACTGATGCAAAACCCTAAGCTGCTACTGGTCGATGAGCCAGTGGCAGGGATGACGCACCAAGAAATGGACAGAACCTCAGAGCTGTTGAACTCGCTTGCCGGTAAGCATTCCGTGGTGGTGGTTGAGCACGACATGGACTTTGTACGTTCCATTGCAAGCCATGTGACCGTGTTACACCAAGGTCATGTATTGGCCGAGGGAACCATGGATCAAGTTCAGTCACATCCAGAAGTTAAACAGGTTTATCTAGGGGAATAGCATGTTACAGATTCAATCACTCAATCAGTTTTATGGTGAAAGCCACACCTTGTGGGACCTTGATATGTCGATCCCTGAAGGAAAATGTACCGTGCTCATGGGACGTAATGGTGTCGGTAAAACCACGCTACTTCAGTGCATTATGGGTTTGGTCAAAGTTAAGAGCGGCGACATTCAGCTCCATGGCGAGTCATTGTTGAACCACGATGCTGAGTCTCGTCCAAGAATGGGCATCGGCTATGTGCCTCAAGGTAGGCAGATTTTTCCAATGCTAACGGTACAAGAGAATCTAGAAGTGGGACTTCCGATTCGAGCTAAGGGCGATCGTAAGATCCCAGAGTTCATTTTCGACTTGTTCCCAGTGCTAAAAGAGATGCTTCATCGCCGTGGTGGTGATTTATCTGGAGGTCAGCAGCAGCAACTGGCGATTGGTCGGGCGCTGGTGGTCAATCCTAAACTGTTGATCCTAGATGAGCCAACAGAAGGCATTCAGCCAAACATTGTTCAGGAAATCGGTGACATCATCCGAATGCTCAATGAGAAGTTGGGTCTGACGGTGTTGTTGGTGGAGCAGAAGCTACCATTTGCAAGAAAAGTGGGTGATCAATTCTGCATTCTCGACCGAGGTCGCCAAGTCGCTGAAGGGGAAATGTCGGCACTGAATGATGGACTCATTAAGGAGTATTTGACGGTATGACGGCAGCTGCACAAACATATGTTGAGCCACATCTAGGCCTTGGACAGGTCATTGATGCACAAACGGAATTTGGCTGGAAAGCGACACTCGATCTTGGCTTTATTAACCGAGGTGATAAAACGGTGCTTAAGCACCGTTCACAAAAAGGGCCGCTCGCCATTCAGCGGCCGCTCTATCCCGAGGGGAATCCATGTCATACCTATCTACTCCATCCTCCGGGTGGCGTCGTTGGCGGTGATACATTACAGATCAAGGCGATAGCAGAGCGCGAAGCGCAGGTACTCATAACGACGCCTGGTGCCACCAAGTTTTATCGCTCAGAGACTAAATACGCCAAACAGCGTCAGATCCTTAAGGTTGAAAAGGGCTCTCGGCTTGAGTGGCTACCTCAAGAGAACATCTTTTTCCCAGATGCTCATGTGCGTATGGATACGGAGGTGCATTTAGAAACCGGTGCACAATTTTTGGGCTGGGAGATGCACTGTTTTGGTCGTCCTGCACTAAATGAGGGATTTAGCTCTGGGCATTTGGTAGGGAAAACAGAGATTTACCTTGATGGAAAGCGACTGTTGACAGAAGGCTTGAATGTTAGAGGTGAAGATAACCTCCTGAAAAATAAAGGTCTTCTTGGCTATCAAATGATGGGGACATTGTATATTTCAATTGATGACGAAGATTTTAGCCAGTTGGTACAGAGCTTGCTCATTAACATGCAGCAAGACAACAAAAAAGGTGCAGTGGTTATCGCTGCGAGCCAGTTAGAAAATTTGCTTGTAATTCGTGCGTTAGGTAACTGGAGCGAAGTGATCTTAGATTGCTTCCAACAGGTTTGGCAGGCGGCGAGAGAGCATTGGACGGGCGAATGTCCTTACCCACCTAGGATTTGGGCAACCTGAACCAACAAATAGAATCGATAATAAGGCTTATCAATGGAATTGACCCCAAGAGAGAAGGACAAACTTCTGATCTTTTGCGCTGGCATGCTCGCTAAGCAGCGCAAAGACAAAGGCTTAAAACTTAATTACCCAGAATCCGTTGCTTTGATCTCTAGTGCCATTTTAGAGGGCGCTAGAGAAGGCAAGACCGTTTCGGAACTCATGGATTTTGGCCGCACATTACTTACCACCGAAGATGTCATGGAGGGCGTACCCTCAATGATCCCCGACGTTCAAGTTGAAGCCACCTTTCCAGACGGCACCAAATTGGTGACTGTCCATGAACCTATTGTTTAAGACTTTTCCTTAGAACTAGTGTTTAACAAACTCGTTTAGCTGAATTAGGAGGTGACATGGCAGGTTCATCAAAACAATACACAGGCTTTGTGCCAGGACAGGTAGAAACCGCCAAAGGCGACATTGAACTCAATGTTGGCAGAGAAACGGTGTCTGTGAGGGTAGAAAATCTCGGTGATCGCCCAGTGCAAATTGGCTCTCATTACCACTTCTTCGAGGTGAATAACGCCTTAAGCTTTGACCGAGAACTCACTCGCGGTTTTCGTCTCAACATTCCTGCAGGTACTGCAACACGTTTTGAACCAGGGCAGTCTCGCACGGTTGAGTTGGTGGCATTTGCAGGTAAACGCGAAGTCTACGGTTTTCAAGGCAAAGTTATGGGAACGCTTTAACGTCTGATACTGACGTTAGGCAAGCATTGCGCTAGTTAATGTCGCTTTGCAAACAAAACGCCAATCTAAAAACAACAAGGAAGAATAATGGCGAAGATATCCAGACAGGCATACGCCGAGATGTTTGGTCCCACAGTAGGGGATCGAGTCCGCTTAGCTGACACAGAACTTTGGTTAGAAGTTGAGAAAGATCTCACCGTCTATGGTGACGAAGTTAAATTTGGTGGTGGTAAGGTCATTCGTGATGGGATGGGACAAAGTCAGCGCCCAAGCGCGGAAACACCAGACCTTGTTATTACCAACGCATTGATTCTTGATTACTGGGGCATTATCAAAGCCGACGTTGCAGTAAAAAATGGCCGTATTCAAGCGCTAGGCAAAGCGGGAAACCCGGACATTCAACCTGGTGTTGATATCATCGTAGGTCCCGGTACCGAAGTCCTCGCGGGTGAAGGTTCAATTTTGACCGCTGGCGGCATTGACTCCCATATTCACTTTATTTGCCCTCAACAAATTGAAGAAGCGTTGGCATCTGGCGTCACCACGATGATTGGTGGTGGTACGGGGCCAAATACGGGCACCAATGCGACAACCTGTACGCCGGGTCCATGGAACATGCACCGCATGCTTGAGTCTTTGGATCAATTTCCAATGAATTTTGGTTTGCTTGGTAAAGGTAATGCTAGCCAACCCGAGGCTTTGCGTGAACAGGTAACGGCTGGGGCAGTAGGTCTCAAACTCCATGAAGACTGGGGCACAACGCCGGCTTCCATTGATACCTGTTTAACCGTTGCCGATGAAATGGATGTGCAGGTTGCCATTCATACCGATACGCTTAACGAATCTGGTTTTGTGGAATCGACACTGGGCGCTATAGGCGACCGAGTCATTCACACCTACCACACGGAAGGTGCGGGTGGGGGCCACGCTCCAGATATTATCAAAGCTGCTGGTGAATCCAATGTGCTGCCATCCTCAACTAACCCAACGCGGCCATACACGGTCAACACAGTTGATGAACATCTCGACATGTTGATGGTGTGTCACCACTTATCACCATCGATTGCAGAAGATGTGGCGTTTGCAGAATCCCGTATTCGCCGCGAAACCATCGCCGCAGAAGACATCCTTCATGACCTAGGCGCGTTTTCCATGATTGCGTCTGACTCGCAAGCGATGGGACGTGTTGGTGAGGTCATTACTCGTACTTGGCAAACTGCTCACAAGATGAAAGTACAGCGCGGTAGTCTCAAGCAGGATTCAAGCTACAGCGATAACTTCCGCCTCAAGCGCTATGTCGCCAAGTACACCATTAACCCTGCGATTACTCACGGCATGGCACATGAGATTGGCTCGATTGAAGTTGGGAAGCTCGCTGATTTAGTTCTATGGAAACCGGCCTTCTTTGGCGTAAAACCAAGCGTAGTGCTGAAAGGTGGCATGATCGCGATGGCGCCTATGGGCGATCCCAATGCATCGATCCCAACACCACAGCCAGTCCATTATCGTTCCATGTTTGGCAGCTATGGTAAGGCATCGCAAAACACATCAATGCTGTTCGTATCCCAAGCTGCCGCGGACGCTGGTATCGCTTCTCAGCTTGGTTTGGGCAGTTTGATTGGTGTCGCCAAGCAGTGTCGAACCATTAGTAAGGCGGATATGAAGCTCAATGATTGGCAACCCAACATTGAGGTGGACTCTCAAACTTATCAAGTCCGCGCGGACGGTGAGTTGCTGGTGTGTGAGCCAGCAGAAGTACTGCCAATGGCTCAGCGCTACTTCTTGTTTTAGTAAAGGTATAGACAGTTTTAGAGGACAACAATAGTGATTGAATTAATAGAAATAACCCAAGAGTTAGCGCCACAGCCTCACGCATTTTTAAGTCTGCCGATCGACAGTCGTATTAAGAGCCGCCTCAAGGTCATGCTTGATGATGGCCGCGATGCCGGGCTGTTTCTTCCTAGAGGCCACATTTTACGAGGCGGAGAGCAGCTCAAAAGTAAATGTGGATTGGTCATTGAGGTGAAAGCTGCGCCGGAGCAAGTGTCATCCGTTTATTGCAGTGATCTGCACCTTTTAACGCGCGTCGCCTATCACCTAGGTAACCGTCATGTCCCCCTTCAAGTCGAGTTCGGCTGGGTTCGCTATCAGCACGATCATGTATTGGATGAGATGGTTGAAGGACTCGGTGCAACAGTCACTTCAGAAATGGCGCCTTTTGAGCCTGAAGGCGGTGCTTATGGTGGCAAGAGTGGCGGTCATCACCATCACCATTAATTCGCTGCAGCAAATATAAGACGACATCAAACCGTCTAATTATTAAAAAAACAAAATGAAAAGGAAATTTCAATGAAAACAACATTCCTCAAACTCGCAACACTTAGCTCTCTTGTATTGGCGCCTATGACAGCTATGGCGCATCCAGGCCATGAATCTACGGCGTTCACCAGTGGTCTACTTCATCCCGTGACCGGTGTTGACCATCTCATTATGTTGCTTGCTTTTGGCCTACTTGTTGGTTGTCTGAGCGCGACTAAAGCTCAGAAGGCCGGTTTGGTCGCTGGTGCACTTGGAACATTAATGTTGGGGCTACTGGTCGGCAGCACGTTTGGCCTTGTAAGTGGTGTTGAAACCGCGATCGTCGCGTCTCTATTTGTCGTCAGTGCTGCTATTTGGCATGTATTTAGCGCGTCACAGAAAATGGTAAAACTCGCGGTTGGACTTTGCATCGGAATGATGTTCTTCCATGGTTACGCACACGGCGTTGAAGCTGAAGGCTTGTTAGGTCAATTCTCGATGGGTATGGCTGTTGGCGCTTCGGCATTAATGGTTCTGGGCACACAAATTGGTAGCAGAGTAGCATCTCGCTGGATGTCAGTTGGTGTTGCCGCAGCAAGCTCACTGTTTTTACTGGCAGCTTAGCCTATGGCATCACGAGTCAATACCGCTCTTGATAGCGCTCTAGAGCCCAGTATCAACGATGATGTGTCTAGCTATCGGCTGTTTCAACTGATTAGCCCTTCTCTCCCTATTGGTGGTTTTACATACTCTCAAGGGCTTGAATGGGCGGTTGAGGCAGGGTGGGTGAAAAACCGCGCTTCGATGGAAGAGTGGCTAGCGAACATGCTGTTTAGCAGTGTCGCCACGTTGGAGCTGCCGATTATTGACCGATTGTATCGAGCGATTCAAGCGTGTGACACAGCGACAATACACGATCTTTGTGAGCGGCTTTTTAGTAGCCGAGAAACGAAAGAGCTGCGCGCAGAAGAGAAACAGCGTGGTCTTGCGCTGAACACTCTATTAGGACGTTTGGATATTCGAGTTGATGGTATCGAACTTGATGACTATTTACCCAACCAGCTACTTGGTTTATGTGTGGCAGCGGTGCATTGGCACATTGATGTCAACGAGCTAAAGAAGGGGTACCTGTGGAGCTGGGCAGAGAACTTGGTGATGGCTGGTGTAAAGCTGGTACCGCTTGGGCAAACCGATGGGCAGCTGGCATTGATCCATCTCTCGGATCAGTTTTCAAAAGCACTAAAGATAGAGCAACAAACGGAAGATTGGATGATTGGCAGTTTCACCCCTTCAGTGTCCATAGCCAGTAGCCTTCACGAAACACAGTACACAAGATTATTTCGCTCTTAGCTTAATGAGAGGCAGCGAATGATGAGTTGTCTGTTCAAAAGTTAACAAGCTAAGAGTGATAAAACAAAGGAAGAAATAGAATCATGACAAATGCAACGGACAGTTATAAACAACCACTGCGAATTGGAATTGGTGGTCCAGTAGGATCAGGCAAAACAGCATTGCTTGAGGTGTTGTGTAAAGCGATTCGAGACAAGCTCCATATCGCGGTTGTGACGAACGATATTTATACTCAGGAGGATGCAAAGATCCTTACTAGAGCAGAAGCGCTTGAACCGGATCGCATCATAGGCGTTGAGACGGGTGGCTGCCCACATACGGCGATTCGTGAAGATGCATCCATGAACTTGGCGGCGGTTGAAGAGTTAGCGAAACGCCATAAAAACCTTGATGTGGTGTTTGTTGAAAGCGGCGGTGATAACCTGAGTGCGACTTTCAGTCCAGAGCTTGCCGATCTGACTATCTACGTGATTGATGTTGCAGAAGGTGAGAAGATCCCGCGCAAAGGTGGTCCGGGTATCACACGTTCTGATTTGCTCGTTATCAACAAAATAGATCTGGCACCCTATGTTGGAGCGTCATTGGAGGTTATGGAACAAGATACGCAGCGTATGCGACCAACCAAACCATTTGTATTTACCAATCTCAAAGAGAGCAAAGGTCTAGATACGATCATCGATTTCATCCTAACTGAAGGTATGTTGGAGTTTCATAGTTAAGAATTTGAGGTTTCGCTTCTAATTCCGTGGTCAAAGTTAGTCACAAGTGACGGTTCTGACTTACACTTTTGCTATGACACGCGATACGCAGGACCTTTATGTTTCAAGCAAAATTGATGGTTTGGATAACGGCACTGGTGTTTTTGGGCTATGGCGTGCTGTTTTCTCTTTCTCCGAGTACCTTGTTTGAAAGGGTGACAGACAGTGCGCTGTTTTCCTATTCAGCGGCTATTGACGTGAGAGCAACCTATGGCGGTATGATGGCGGCTATAGGCATCATTCTGGCGCTTTTGGTACTAAAGGAAGAGACTCTAAAACTCTCAGTTATTTCGGCTACTTTGCTAGCGGGTTTGATGGCAGTGACGCGTACTATGGGCATTATCGCTGAAACACAGCCCAACGATACCATGCAGATCTACTTGATTACCGAGGTGTTTTTCACCCTTTGGGGACTGTTTATCTTATGGAAGTTTCCCAAACGGCGAATGTACTTTAAGTAGCGAGATACGATGCCGACCTCTAGTTGTAGAGGTCGGCATTTTTCTATCCATCAAACTTGTTCGATATTAAGGTCACAGAAAGAGTTAAGCGAGTCTAAAATAGGTCAGTTGTTGTTTCAGCTCTTCAGCCGCAACTGCCATTTCTTGTGTTTGTGAAGCAAGCTGATTACTGGCTTGATTGATTTCGCGTGCCGATAAGTGAATGGTCGTGACATTTTCACTCATTTCGTTAGAGACCATGCTTTGCTGCTCCGCGGCTGCGGCAATCTGAGCGACCATGTCATTCGCACCATTGAGGTCATCTACCATCGACTCTAGGGTCGTCTTGGTATCGCTTGCTGCTGACACGCTAGCACTAATACTGGCGTTGTTTTGCTCCATCACACCTACTACTTCACTGGTTTTCTCTAGAAGCTCATTGATGGTGCTTTGAACTTGATTGGTAGATTGCTGGGTTCGACTCGCCAAGCTGCGCACTTCGTCCGCAACGACGGCAAACCCGCGACCTTGCTCGCCTGCTCGTGCGGCTTCAATAGCCGCGTTGAGTGCCAGTAGGTTGGTTTGCTCGGAGACTTCTTGAATGACCTCCACCACATCACCTATGTTGTCCACACCCAGCTTTAATGCGGTCATCAAATGTGTGCTTTCTTCAATAGCGATGGATATAGCAGATACTTCTTCAAGGGTAGAATCCATGCTCGCGCTGCTGGTGGTTGCGTGCTGGGCTGCGCCACTCGTTTTCTCTGCACTCTGCTCTGCATTATTGGCGACATCATTGATGGTGGCCGACATTTCATTCATAGCGGTAGATAGCTGTTCGAGCTGAGCATTTTGTGAGTCTAAGCTTTGCGCCGTCTCTTCACTCGTTGATGCGATACTTTCTGAGAGTCGGCTCGCCGTGTTGGCGGTGAGTGTAGCCGCTGAGAGGGTGTCACGTATGGTACTTTGCATGTCACTAAGACCATGACTTAATAGCCCAATTTCGTCTGTGCGCCTTTGAGACAGATTTGTCGTTAGGTCGCCATTTGCCATGCGTTTAAGGTCGCTTAACAGTCGCTGTATTGGATTAACGATGTTGTTGCCGATAACATAGCTCGCAATCATCAGTATTGAGACACAGCCCAAAGTAAAGGCGACTTGCTTGATCACCTGCGTGATGAAGTCCTCTTTAATATCTGAGACAAATAGTCCGGAGCCTACTATCCAGTCCCATTCAGGAATATGCACAACATAAGAGATTTTGTCTTTAAGTTCGCCTTGTGGAGACAACCAAGTGTAGTCGAGGAACCCCGCACTTTGGGTATTGGCAATCGAGGACATTTCACGCCAATGCTGTTTGCCAGCACCGTCGACGACATTGCTCATATCATTGCCGATAGATTCGGTTCTAAGGGGGTGTAATAGCAGTTTGTTTTGGCTATTAGTAACCCAAAAATAGTTGCTGCTATCGTAACGCATTGCATTGATTGCTTGAGTGGCGGCAGTCTCTGCTTGTTCTCGACCGAGAATAGGCTGATTGCGGTAGTAATTAACAAGGGACACGGCTGCATCTACCTGAGCTTTAAGTTTATTTTCGCGCTCAGTAAGCTGTTGGCTTTGCTGAAGGTAAACATTAAAAATGCCCAATGAAAGCATTAGCAATGCGGAGAGTATGACAAGAAATAGGAGTTTGGTTTTTATGCTTATATTGTTGAGCTTCATAGCTAGCCTCTATGATATAACGTTCATAATGTTTAATGTTATAGCATCATAGCGGACTGTTTTAGCGATCGATGCCAAAAAGGTTAGCCAAACCAACGTTGGCACTAAAAAATGTAGGCGCGATCGAGTTATGAAAAGAAAAATGCGAGAAAGTTAAAACTAATGAGTGTAAAAAGTGAGGTATATCAATCAGCTAGTTTGATATACCTCGCAAAGTACTATTTGAAAATGCAGTGCTTCGCGTAGTCGCTAGCTTCGTTTGCAGTCCAGTCGCCTTTCGGCTTTTCCTGCATATCTTGGCACCATGCTTCGCTACCAACTTCCGTACATGCAGCCAATGCCATCACGCCGAGCGCAACGAGCGCCCAACGACTGAGTAATGTAATCATAATCTGATCCTTTGCGGTATCGTCCCTTTACCTTGCGACTATGCCAATCATGGTGGCTAAAAGCAACCCTTCTGCTGAATGGGTAAATATTATCCCATACATGAGTGTGATGAACTTGGTGTTAATAACTTACTTTTTATAACAATTGGCACTTGAAAATTAAAAGTTGATTAAATATTACACTGGCGATCGTACGGTAATTAAACTTGGTAGGGATTCTGTCGCAAATAAAAAAGACTATATAAGAAGGCTCATATATAGAATGATCTGTTTATTAGTAGTAAGCATATCAATCCATACGGTAAAAGCACTTGTTCTATAAAATGCTTGATTTATATATATGTCCACTTAATATTGAAATTATTAATATAATTCATAAGCCAATTTTTTATGCTGTCTTTTAGGGAATGGAATGTTGTTCAAGTTTAGGAAAAAAAACAGAGACACTGGTCAGTCGACGAATGAAGACGTGGTAAAGGTCATTAATCTTGATGTGGCTTCGCTGTCGACGTTTGAGTCATCGGAGCTGCTGTTTAACACAAGCAAGCCAGCGTTGGGAATTGGGTTTGTCCCCCATGGCCACGATCTCAATCATATTCATCGCATACTTAGCAAGGTAGTCGATGGGCCATTGATCTTGACCTCTACAGCAGGTGAGCTTTCTTCCAGTCATGACAATCTCTATCTTGCGACGGGTCAAACGCAAACCATGGTGTTGCAGGTTTTCTCTCGAGAACTCATCAGTGATGTTGATACTCACACTGTGCCGCTTCCTTGTGATGACATTCAAAGTGGAGTGAGCCAAGTTCAGCCCTCAAGTCGCGTTTGCGAGATTGAAAAGCAGTTGGAAAACATAAGGCTAGCTTTTCCGCTAGATCCAACAGAGTGTTTCTCTATGACACTCGTCAATGGCTTAACAAACAGTGAAAACTGGTTGATGGAAGCGGTCTATCAATCGGGTAAGTTTCCAATCCCGTTTGTTGGCGGTACCTCAGCGGGAAGTTTGAACTTTGATAGTGCGCCGTTTCATGATGGCACGTCAGTACGTCATCAACATGCGCTGTTGTGTTTTATCAAGCTCAATCCAGCTTATCAATTTCAGCTATTTAAAACGCAAAATTTTGAGCCTGCAGGGCGATCTTGGCTTATTGGCGATGCTAATCCGTCCCTTCGTTATGTCAAAGGTGTGTTGTCACCATCAACGATGGAAATTAAAAGCTTTCTCGATGAACTAGCGAGCCATTTCCGTTGTAGCGTAGAACAAGTAGAGCAACGATTAACGGATTTTACCTTTGCGGTGAAAGTGAAAGGTGAATATTTTGTACGCTCGGTTGCAAGTATTAATATTCCCGAAGGGAAAGTGCATTTCTATTGTGACACGCCTTTAGGGACTGAACTGCATTTAATGCGCAAGACGCCATTTGTAGAGCAGACAGATAGAGATTTTGTTCGTCAGTTGGTCAATGAAGATAAATTGGTTGGCGGTATTTTGTTTGATTGTATCTTAAGGCGATTAAATAATAGCCAAGATCTTAATAAACTCAGTAATTTTTCCGAACTACCAGTAGCGGGTTTCTCTACCTTTGGGGAGCTCTTTGGCGTCAATATTAATGAGACATTGAGCGCGATCTTCTTTAGTCGACGTGGAGAAGGTTTAGAGCAAGCTCATGGTCAATTCGTGGCTGACTATGCCTCGTATACTAATTACTTCTCACAACTTAAGTTGCGTTCAAATGAGCTGATGATGCGTATTCAAGACCGCTCATTGACTGACTCTATTGAAGCTATGAGCGTCGCGCATAAATCCAGTGAACTTACTCAAAACTCAATCAGCTACATTGATCATATTGGTAATAATTCATCGGCGTTGTCTGCCGATACCAATCAGTTTAGTGGCACGGTTCGCTCATTGGAGAGTGAGGTCTTTGCTTTGCAGCAAAATATTAGCTCCGTGGAAAAAGAAGCTGAGAGTCTACGCAGTGTGTTGTCGATCATCGATAAGATTGCAGAACAAACCAACTTGCTCGCTCTAAATGCCAGCATCGAAGCCGCGAGGGCAGGAGAGTACGGTCGCGGTTTCGCAGTGGTGGCTGATGAAGTACGCAATCTGGCGAAAAGCACCCAGCAGTCGCTCGATAACTCTCGCACCAGCGTTAATGCCTTGTTTGAACAGATGGACACCATCGCTGATGTAGTTAAAACCGTTGGCAAGCACATGCACGATGCGACCGCAAGAACTGAGTCGATAGCGACGGCAATCCAAGACATTGACAACTTGGCACGCGATACCAATCGACTGTTGGAAAATAGTCACAATATCGCTACCGAACTTCAAAGTATGGAGGCAAAGGCGCAGCAGCATCAGCATGATGTAGAAACCATTCGCAGTCAGGTGAGCTAAGTGCCATTTCAAATTAAGCTAGCGGAAGATGCTATCCGCTAGCTGGTTAATTAATGATAAAAACAGAGATTGAGAGAGACTAGACGACTGGTCTAATTGTATGTCATGATGCTTGCCATGAATGCAAAGACCAATGAAACCCGCCAACACATTTTGGATGTCGGGTACGAACTGATTTTATCAAAAGGCTTTACGGCGGTTGGATTGTCTGAACTTCTCAAGACAGCGGATGTGCCGAAAGGCTCGTTTTACCACTACTTCAAATCCAAGGAGCACTTTGGTGAAGTATTGATAGTCAATTATTTTGAAGGCTACTTAGAGCGATTGAACGACTTTTTGTCTGATACCCAGCTAAGTGGCTATGAGCGTTTAATGAGCTATTTTGCACGCTGGCTGGATGTAGAAAATGGTCGCTGCAATGCTCATAAGTGCTTGGTAGTGAAGCTTAGTGCTGAGGTTTCAGACTTGTCAGAGCCAATGCGCTCAGCTCTGCACCGAGGTGCGCAGCAGATTGTGAGCAGCATTGCTGACTGCATTGAGCAAGGTATTGCTGATGGCTCTATTGCTAAACAAGAAAGCCTTAGCACTGCGAGTATTGTTTATCAGCAATGGCTCGGAGCGAGCTTAGTAAGTAAGCTCAGTCAAAATACGCAACAACTCGAATTTGCTCTGGCAGCGACACAGTCACTGCTTAAGCGATAAACAAAAACACCTGCTTAAATTCTGTCTATGCTAAAGCAACAGGAAGCAGGTTTTTTTAGAAATGACGACTAGACGACTGGTCTAATATCAAAAAGGGAATCCCTATGTCACAGAACAACAGAAGAATTGTTTTAGCCTCTCGCCCTGTCGGCGCACCGACACAAGAAAACTTTCGTCTAGAGCAAGTTGATATACCACTGCCTCAGGAAGGCGAAATGTTACTCAAGGCCATTTACCTTTCATTAGATCCCTACATGCGCGGCCGAATGAGCGATAGCGAGTCATACGCAGAACCGGTAGCGATTGATGAAGTCATGGTGGGTGCGACAGTATGTCGTGTAGAGCAATCTAACCATGCTCAGTTTGAAGAAGGCGAATGGGTACTTGCTTACACGGGTTGGCAGGACTACGGGATCTCAAATGGTGAAGGCCTAGTTAAACTAGGTAAAACTCCGATGAACGCTTCATACGCATTGGGCATCATGGGTATGCCTGGCTTTACCGCTTACATGGGTCTGTTAGATATTGGCTCACCAAAAGCGGGTGATACCGTTGTAGTGGCCGCAGCAACAGGACCTGTGGGCGCAACCGTAGGTCAAATCGCGAAGCTGAAAGGCTGTAACGTCGTAGGCGTTGCAGGTGGTGAAGAAAAATGTCGTCACGCAGTAGAGGTATTGGGTTTTGATGTTTGTCTTGACCACAAAGCAGATGACTTTGCCGCTCAACTAGCCAATGCGTGTGACGAAGGTATCGATGTTTATTTTGAAAACGTCGGCGGCAAGGTATTTGATGCCGTAATGCCACTTCTCAACACTGGCGCACGTATCCCAGTATGTGGACTTATCTCCCAGTACAACGCAACCAGTTTGCCAGAAGGGCCAGATCGCATGTCGGCGTTGGTGGCAACTTTGCTAATCAAACGTATTAAGATGCAAGGCTTTATTATTTTTGATGACTACGCTCACCGCTATGATGAGTTCGCCGCGCAAATGAGCCAGTGGCTAATGGAAGGCAAGATGCAATACAAAGAACATCTAGTGAAAGGGATGGATCAGACAGTGGATTCGTTTATTGGTCTGCTAGAAGGCAAAAACTTCGGCAAGCTGGTGATTCAGCTTAATGATGTGGAATAGGCTTTTGTTGATATGATTTTGGAGCGCTCAACTTGGTTGAGCGCTTTTTCTATAGAGGTGGTAATATCCTACGTAATCTTCAAAAAAGTAAAAGCCTCTTAAAGCGAGACTCACCAAACGTCATCAATTAAGTTTCGTCGATGCATAATCTTCCCTGCGCTCACTACAAATTAACCTAAGGATATATTGACGCTGATGAAGCTTACTTCGCTCGCTTCTTAACTCTGTTTTGGACAAAAATAATCTACGTCCGCTCGTTTTTAACATGTCCCACGTAGCCGTCATCCTCACGAAAGTGAGGATCTCCTACCGCATGTAGGTAACTGAAAATCTTCGACTAAGTCACGTAAATCAGCTTCGAAACGCGCTGAGTGAGATCCCCTTTTTCAAGGGGATGACAGTAATTTTTTAGGATGGTGTGAAACACAAAATGGGGCAAAGACGTGTTAGATGATAAAATCGGCACGGTGTGATAAAATCGGCACGGTCGGGGAAAATCGACCATATAGATAAAAACCAATGAAATAGAATGCGTTATCTTAAACGTCAAATAGAACTAACGGTCTATGATACGCGGTAACCTTTTGGCGCTCTTTGCTTCGGTTGTTATAGAGTATCTTTTCGACCCTCTTGGATGTTTCTACTTCATCAGCAAGGATGCCCAAAAGCGTTTGTTTTTCCTCTTTCGTGGAAACTAAGTCTTTCCAAGCAATCATAAAATCAAACGCTTCACCGTGACGAAGGAGCCTTGCTGGTACACCACCGTTGCCAATACCACCAATAAACATTCCGTAACGCAAGAATGGGTGTACTACTCTATGATTCTGAGCTTTCTTACTGTACGTAATAGCATCATGGGTTGTAACACTATCAACTTTCGTTTCCACTACCACTCTCGGTGTCCACGTAGCATCATCAATCCATTCGTAGATTAAAATATCCGTCTCGAATTTGGTTTCAATGCAATCTGCTATGTCATTTCTGTACTGGCGTACCTCATTGGCATAACATAGTTTTTGAGCAACATCTGCAGCGTATTTTGGTGAAATACTTTGTAGGTGGTTATGGATTTCTGCTGCAACCTTTTTAGCCCACTTGGTTTCTTTTGTTTCTCTCATATCACTAGCCTTTCTTCTTGCTTGCTACGTTTATATAGTTTTGTAGGCATCTTACTGGCATGAGGAAAAGTATGTCGATTGTTGCTCAATAAAAGTGAGATGGCTGACGGTTGAAACTCAAAAAGGGGCATTTTCGTGTTTCATGCCCCGCCAGCACGCCTCTGGACAAAAATAGTCTACGTCCGTTCGTATTTAACATGCCCCAAGTAGCCGTCATCCTCACGAAAGTGAGGATCTCCTACCGCATGTAGGTAACTGAAAAAGTTCGACTAAGTCACGCAAATCCGCTTCGCGACGCGCTGAATGAGATCCCCTTTTTCAAGGGGATGAAGGTAATTTGGCGGTGCTTTGAAACACGAAACGGGGCAAATCCGTGTTGGCTTCCGAAAAACTAACTCCAGCAAAGTGCTTTAGAAGATCCTCATGTTCAAGGAAATGAGGAGTGATCCTAGGTGGAACGTGAGAAGGGGAGATTACCTCCCCCAATACCCACTACCAAAACTCAGGCTTATCAAAGGCCGCCACACAACTTGAGCTACCATTGATCGGCTCCAACGTCTCTGCCGTTAGTGATTGTGCTAGCCAGCCATGAGGATGGCTAAGATTATGAGGAGCAGCAAACTGCTCAATAGTAATCGGCTCAAACCCGACTCGGCCATAGTAGTTTGGATCGCCGTAGGTAAACGCAAGGGATACGCCTTGTGCTGTCATTGTATCTAGACCAAACTTGATCAGCTCTTGACCCACACCCTGACCTTGGTAGTCGGTATGTACTGCAACCGGTGCCAACAAAAATGCAGTTTTATCTGACTCAAAGTTAAGGCGAGTAAAGTAAATCGCGCCTGCCAAGGTGTCGTTATCCATTGCTGCAAACACGACGATATCTTCACTGTTGGTTGTTTCGATTAGGTCTCTTGCAAGCTGACCAATGGCTTTACCTTCTTCCAATCCTTCTGAGTCACCAAATGTTTTTGCGAACAATGCTTCCAACATCTTTGCTTTAGGTTGTTGTAACTGTATGTAGTTCATTTCTATTGCTCGGTTATTCAATGATGTAAGGAGCTTAAACTGTAAAGCAGTAGACAGGTCAAGTACGAAGTCCATAAAGAATCGAAGTTGAATTTCTGTGTAAGACTTTACTAATTATGTCTGTCGAACTCTCTTTCTGGCCTTGAGCTATCCACCGCGTTACCAGTAAACTTCAACTTAAGTTTTGCCAGGAAAAAGATAATGCACATTGTTGCCAATAACAGCGTTCGATATCGTTCGTTACTGCTTAAAGCACTCTTGAAACGACCACAACGAGGAGCGCTGCCGCAATCATCAGTAAATGCGCTGCTGTCCAATTCATCCTTTACGATTGATGAAAATGTGCTTCGCTGTTACTGCAAGCACTTTGGTTTTGATGAATCGCGCGTACCCGCCACCTATTTGTTTGTGGCAACACAGAGTGAGTTACTACAACTTTTCGTTCACCCAGAAACGCCAATTCGTCCATTGGGGTTAGTGCATACGTTTGTTGAGTTTGAACTGATTGAGAAGCTAGAAGTAGGGAAGAGTTATCAATTTACAGTAACGCTTGAAATGAAAGAGAAAACGGAGAGAGGTCAACGATTTGAGACACTTGGGGAGTTCTCTTTGGATGGGAAAACGCTAGCGCGTTATCGTAGTGGATATTTGATGCCAATTAAAAATTCGAAACCAAAACGGGGTGGCACAGTTTTGGTGGATGATATATCCGCCTATCAGCATCAAACCAACCTACAGACATCAAAAGCGAGCACTAGAGCCTATGCGAGCGTGTCGGGTGACTATAATCCGATTCATCTAAGTGGTTTTATGGCGAAGCTTTTTGGGTTCAAAGCACCCATTGTTCATGGCATGGATATGGCAGGGAGACTATTAAGTGTTGCTAGCAAACAAGTTGGCAATAACGAGAGAGTGAACCAGTGTCATTTTAGCTTCAAACGCCCAATATTTGTTTCGCAAATGCTGGACGTTGTTAGTGATGGCAGTCAGGTTTTGCTGGTCAATGAAGAGGGCAAAACGTGTGTGATGATGAGTGCTTCACAGCGCATTAGTTAGGCTTTGACAGCAGTTTCTGGCTTAACCACTCAGCACTGCTCGTCGATTGCCCATCACAGACCACTTTATACGCTCTACCGGTAAACCAGCTTTTAGATGCCACTTCATCAATGAACACTTGAGTGGAAGTGACATTGTCTTTGGCATAATCCCATTTTCGGCGCAGGTGCGCCGCTGCTTCTTGGCCATTATGCTCATCACCATTGCGAATAAAGGTGCAAGGGGAGCTGTTCATTTGCTCGATGAGGTAGAGCACATCGCTTTCTGTACTTGCCAGCGCACTTTGGCTGGCAAAACTTAGAACCAAAGCGGTGATCGGCAGCGTTCTCATTGCTGCCACCACTTAGTGACTGGTATTGGGTTCGCAATATCGAAGGTGCTGTTGTGGATTGGCATCATGACTTTACCTTGTACATCTATGTGTGCTTGGACGCTTTGTTCTGGAAACATGTGGATCTGTGACCAGAGTTCATTGTATGCACTGGTTTCGATCATCGTAAAGTCAAACGGCAATATTTTTCGCCAAAACCACCAAAGTAGCCAGAATCACCACTGAAGTACCTTACTCATAAAATTGTCCCAGCTCTTGCACCAAAAGCTGTGTTGCTTTGGAATAAATATGGCGCTCTTCTGATCCTACTAACTGCACCAGAAGCACCTTGTTCGAAGCCAAACATTGGCGAAGCACACGCAGCACCATATTGATGTCCAACTTATGCTTCTCGCTACTAGAGTTGTGCTTTGAAATCGAGGGAAGGTCGATAGTTAACACCAATTTGTCGCAGTGACTAATAAAACGAGCAAGCTGCTCTTTGAGCATAGTACGACCGCGGTAATTGACCTCATCGGCAAGCAGCCAGTTACAACCCATATCTTCTGCGTACTCAAGCTGTTTTTTGTCGCAACGATTGCGATCAATACCTATATGAAATGAACGGCATTCATTAAAGCGGTTTAGAGCGAAATGGAGCATAGAACCCATCGTCAAATCCAAACACTGATCCATGAGTAAATGGGCGTTGATATTGATAATGCCCACATCCTCCTGATCAATGATAAGGCTTGGTAGAACATCGAGTAGAGTTTCATGGCAATTGGTGATCACCAGCGGCATTGCACCAACAGTCAGCTGTTCAATTAGTTTGTCGTTGAAGTTCAAACTTGTTGCGGGATTCTCGAAATATGGCGGCTTGGTACAAGTGACCTTGAGGTCAGGGAAGTGCCCAATATTTCTCATTAAATGAGAATTGTGCTGCGCGCTCAGCCAATCGTAGGCAGTATCGAGTAAAGAGTCAGCGTCTTCAACTTGAGCGTTGTTAAGAGGTTTAATCGTTTCACAGACGGTCAGTATCGACAGTTTGTTTTCCAGGGCTGGATGATAACAACGTTTCCATAACTGTTTGAAGACGCTGAGCATGATGAATTACCTTTCTGGTGGCAGCGCTCTGGCCGCTTGTAATACATGTAGAATAAATCTGTCCTTGTTTGCCTCTACGCGGTGGGCAGGGGCCATAATGGAAACCGCACCGATCAGCTTTGTGCCTTTAGTCACTGGAGCACTGATACCGGTTACGCCAGGATCAAACTCTGAAGTACTGATAGCAAAGCCTTGACGACGGATCTGTTCTAACTCACTTTGCCAACTCTCTGCGTTCGTTTCTTCACCAAAGTGACGAAGGATTTTTTCGCGGCGAGCCTCTGGCAAATAAGCCAACATCACTTTAGAAGACGCGCCTCGAAGTAATGGCTGACTTTGGCCACGAACATAACTGCAGCGGAGTGCCTGTGCGCTTTCTTGTAAGCTAACACAGAGAGCTCTGTAGCCCACTGGCACCATGTAGGCTGCCATTTCACCTGTTTGTTTTTGTAAACGAAACAAGATGCTTTCAATTGTTTCCAGATTATGTGGACTCGATTGGTAGCTGTGCATAAGCAATAGGGCGGCTGGACCAACAATCAGTGTTTTATCGTGAGCGCTCTCTTCAATTAGGTTCCATTCTTTGAGCAGTTTTATATGTCGATACAAACTACTCAAAGGAACACCAAGTTGCAGGCTTAATGCTTTGGCAGAGACGGGCTCATCCGATACGGCAACTTGCATAAGCAGTTGCAATGGCTTTTCGTTGACCTGAGTCGAGGGTTGCTGTGCGTTTCCCATAATTGGTTATCTATCATCAATAAGGACTACGCAATTTATATTCCTGTCAGATAAGAAAGGGAACAAAATTCATCGATCCCTTTCTCACCAGATGAAAAATACGCAAATTCTGACATGTTATGAATCTTGCGATGCATCAATGCAATTGGGTGAGTATCTAATTAGAGTGTGCTTAATACTTAGGGAGAGATGGAAAATGAAATTTGTTTGTGGAACCTGTCGCCAATTTCAAAGAGACAAAGAGAATGATAAATTTATCTGCAGTGCTTGGGGAAACCCGACGACAATGAAGCGCGATGGTTGTCAGTTTTGGATGCCTAAGAGTGAGCGGCTGTATCCGATTGAGGAATCTAATTTACGGGAATGAAAAAACGCCCAAAGTCTACGGACGGTGGGCGTTGGTTTTATTACTACCAGGCTAGTAAGCGCCGAGATTATTAGAACTTGTATGAAGCACCTAGGTATACAGAACCTGCTGAGAAAGTTACAGTATTGCCGTTGTCGATATTTGCTACATTGAATGCGTCAGCCTCATAAGCCACGCGAACTGCAAGGCCTTCGACCATTTGTGGTGCGTATTCAAGACCTAACCCGTAACGGAAACCTGTTGCAGAATCACTTTCTTTATGACCGCTGTCATTGATATCCATGTTAACGCGAGACAGACCTAGCGTAGCGAATGGGCGTAGACCATTGTCGAAGCTGTAGCCTAGGTTTGCTGCGAGTGAGAAGGCACTTGGGGTCATTTTTAGATCGTTAGCACCTTGAGGAGATAACTCGCCATAGTTTGTGTAACCACCTTCCAAAGCAACGATACGGTTGAATTGGTAACCACCGTACACACGAAGAGAGCGCGCACCGTCAATAGTTGGAAGGCCAGAAATGTCACTCGTTTCTAGCTTGCTTTCAGTAAGACCAAAACCACCACCAATGTAGAAACCTGGTTCCGTAGAGTTTGCCCACGCGCCAGTTGCCGTTAGTGCAGAAACTGCAAGTACTACTGCTTTTTTCATTCCGATACCTTAAAAGAATTTTTAGAGTGTTTGATTGTTGGGGTGTAATGTAAGGGATCTCTATGGGGAACTCTGTGCGAGAAGTGTCGTGAAATGTGGTGGAAGTGTCACAGAACTGTTTGCGACTAACGTCAATAAGTGACATTCCAATACGCAATCGTTTACTCGAATATTATTGAGTCTCATCACACTTTTTTGGAACGTCAGGGTGGTTTTGTCGTACGTTTATCAGTATAACTGCCAACGATTACGACTAGAGAGGTAACGATGAATTATAAACAATTGCCAAAAATCGACCTTCACTGCCACCTAGATGGAAGTGTGCGCCCAGAAACTATTATCGAGTTGGCGGAGCAACAGAACATCGATTTGCCTAGTACGGACGTCAACGTTATTCGCGATATGATGATCGCTCCAGAGACCTGTCCTAACCTCATTGAATACCTAAAGCGTTTCGACTTGCCGCTATCGGTCATGCAAACCAAAGAAGCGCTAGAACGAATCGCTTTTGAAGTGTATGAAGATGCAGCACTTGAAAACGTCACTTATATGGAAGTTCGATTTGGTCCACTTCTACATCGTGAGAAAGGTCTGAATGTTGAGGAAATCATCGGTGCAGTCGTTGCGGGTATGCAGCGTGCTGAAAAGGTACACGGTATCAAAGGCAATATCATTTTGTCGTTACTGCGTCATATGCCAACCGATGAGATTAACGATGTGATTGATGTTGGTTCGCAATATGTAGGCAAAGGCGTGGCTGCATTTGACCTTGCTGGTGGCGAGGAGCTTGGCTTCTGTGAGAAGTTCATTCCGTTTGCTCAGTATGCAAAACAAAAAGGCCTTAATGTTACGATCCATGCTGGCGAGCAGGGAGAAGGTCAGAACGTATATGATGCGATTACAATGCTAGGTGCGGAGCGAGTGGGACACGGTATCCACATTGCGACACATCAAGCGGCATTTAACCTGGTTCATGAGAAGCAAGTGGCACTGGAAACCTGCCCAAGTAGCAACGTGCAAACCAAAGCGGTAGAAAGTATGGACGTTCACCCGATTGAAGACTTTAGACAGCGTGGTATTCCAGTAACGATCAATACGGACAACAGAACGGTGTCCAACACGACTATGACAAAAGAAGTACAAAAAGTGATGGAACAGTTTAACTTGAGCGAAGAAGATTATATGCACATCTATCGCAATAGTGTGAATGCTGCATTTACGGACGAAACTACGAAGTCACAGCTCCTAGCTGGTTAGAAAAACTGAGTTAGTGTTGCCAGAGTTATAAAAAAGACCCTCACCATTGGTGAGGGTCTTTTATTAAAAGTCGACTTCGTAGCCTAAGCTAAACGTCCTACCGCGACCCGAGAAGTAATAGGCACTATGGTGACGGATTTGGCTAAAGTAGTTAATGTACTGCTCATTAAACAGGTTCTCAATACCGACACTGATGCGGCCATACTGTTTCATGTTGTAGAACATCGAAAGGTCCATCAGACCATAGCCATCAAATTTCTGTGCACTGCCCGCACCGTTCTGCTCTTTTGAGCGTGAGAACATGTGGTTGTATTGTACTCGGCCATTCCAGTTATCAGAAAACTGGTGGTTCATTGCGACCAACAGGCGATCTGGTGATAGGTTTTTCAAATCCATATCGCTGTCTACTCGGCCGTCTTGGTTAGTATCTACCTGACCTTCGACGTGCGAGTATAGCGCTTGAAGCTGAGTGGTTGGTAAAATGTGGTAGGTGGAGCTTAGCTCATAACCTTTGATGTCGGTTCTTTGGCGAACAACATCATAGGTTCCGCCTTTGTTTAAGCTCAGGTTAGCGCCATCTTTTGCAATAGACATGTAAGTGCTACCGCTAATGAAGAACTTATCGTTGCTGTAACTTAGTCCAACTTCGTAGTTGTCTGTTACGACTGGCTTAACCGCTGGCATAGTATTGAAATCGATAGGGTGTCCGCCAGATGGCGCATCAACACCAGGCCCGCCGATCCAGTTGCCGCGAAGTACTCGGCCAATATCTGGCAAACCGAACCCTTGACTAAAGCCAACGAATGAAGACACGTTTGGTGTGAAATCATAGACGGCGCCAGCGTTAAATACAGCTTGGGAGAAGGTTTGTTCACCACCGATGATGTTCACTTCACGATGACCGCCGTTGCCGTAGCCCCAAAGTGTTTGACCATTCGCCACTTTCACGCGTGTATTTTCAAAGCGCACACCACCAGACAGGCGCAGTGAATCAGTGACCAGCATGTCACCTTGAACGAACGGTGCGATGCTCTGATACATCATATCTGGCGTCACATCGCGGTTCGATTGGGTCAGTTTTTGTTTGGTCGAGTCTTCTAGACCATCAAGGCCAATCACCCAGCTATCGTCAAGGCCAAGGAGATCCAGCTTCACATAACTGAGTTTGAAACCCTTTTTGGTAGAGACGATTGCGCCTTGGTCATACTGTTTGTCTGGTGTAGGCCACCAAGATGCTTGTCCGTAGACAGCTTCAAAGTTTTGGTAGAAGGCCTGGAATTTAAGCTCACCACCTAAGAAGTCGTAGTGATCATAACCAAAGTTATAGAGCTCAGCGTAGTTAGAGGTTGGATCGCCACTTGGTGTGCCTTTTACAACGGTACCTGGTACGCCATTTTGCCAGTCGCCTTTTACAGCAACGTAGTTTTGGTTGCTTTGTAGTTTGAATCGGCTGGCACTAAAGCTGACGCGTTGATTACCACCATCAAAGTTGTAGCCACCTTTTGCAAGAAAGTTGGTCGCGTTTGAATCTTGAGTTTCACCTTGGATCGAGTTCATGCCAATTGGGTTGCCATTACCGTCGTAATACAGACCTTGCTGCTCCCACGCACCACCGATAAACAGATCATAATCTTCATCGTATTGGCTCAGGTTGTAGTAAACCTTGCCGCCTGTACCGTCTTCTTTGAGGTTAGAAGTCAGTCGTGTACCGATCGTTTGTTTCCAGTGATCGCCTGGTTTGGCACTCTTGGTTACGTAGTTAATGATACCGCCTGTCGCGCCATTACCCTGCACAGCACTCGCGCCTTGCACAACTTCGACACGCTCAAGCATTGAAGAGTCAACGGTATAGCCATTACGGTTACCATTTCGAAGGGGGTTATTTTGTGGAACACCATCGACCATGATAAGTGCAGTACGGCCGCGAAGGTTTTCACCTTGCGTCGATAACTTCTGACGACTCGGGGTCATGCCTGGTACCAAGTTTGCGATAACGCTGGTCAGGTCGTCGGCGACCGCAGTTTGCTGTTTGAGCTCTTTTTCAGAGATAACGTGGATTGACCCTGGGATCTTATCTGCGTCTTGGCTGTAGCGTGTTGCCGTTACCACCATGTTTTCATCGGCGTTATCTTGTTCTGTTTTTGTCGATGACGCTGTTGTTTCAGCTGCGTTGGCTTGAGCAATGGATAGTGCGAGTAGTGAAAGGGATAAAACTCGGTTCCCTGTTGATGATGCCATTAGATGTAATTACCACTGATTTTAAATTTCGTTGCAATGGTAGTGCTTATGATAATGATTATCAATACTTAAATTTCAATGTGTTGTACTTAATGTATAACACATTGAAATGATTAGCGTGCGACGCACATTGGGGTGTTGGAGACAGGGTCTTCAATCACCATCGCATCTAGGTCGAAGACGTGTTTGAGTAATGACTGGGTAAACACTTCTGACGGAGCGCCCTCGGTCATGAGTTGACCATCCTTAAGAACAATCAAATGGTCACAGTAGCGGCAGGCTTGGTTGAGATCATGTAAAACGACAACTACAGTTTTACCTTCTTGATTCATGGTTTGCATGGTGTGCATTAGCTCGACCTGATGAGAAAGATCAAGGTAAGTGGTGGGTTCATCTAGCATGACGATTTCGGTGTCTTGCGCGATGATCATCGCGATCCAAGCACGTTGACGCTGACCACCAGAGAGAGCATCGATAGGCAGTTCGGCTAACTCGCTTATGCTGGTGGCCGCCATAGCACGTTCTACGATTTGGTTATCCTGTTCGTTGAGTTTTCCCCAATGTGAGGTGTAGGGTGCACGCCCATACTCAACCAAGCGGCGTATAGAGATACCTTCTGGGCTAGTATGCGTTTGAGGTAACATCGATAGCCTTTGTGCCAGCGCTTTAGTTGGGATCTTAGTTAGTGGCGTATTGTCAATAAACACCCCGCCAGATTTAGGCTGATTGATTCTTGCCAGTGTTTTCAACAGGGTTGATTTGCCACAGCCATTCGGTCCAATAAGAGCCGTAATTTTTCCCTTTGGGATCGACAGGTTGAGATCTTGGATAATGGTTTTGTTGCCATAGGCAACGTGTAGATTTTTAACAGACAGCATTACCAACCCTTGTGTCGTTTTAATAGAAAGATGAAGTAAGGTGCCCCAATGACGGAAGTCAGAACACCAGCAGGAAGTTCGATTGGTGGCGAGATACCTCTAGCAATAGCATCTGCGATGAGCACCAATAACGCTCCAATCAATGCTGAGCCGATGGCGAGCGCTTTATGATTGTGTCCAAATAACATGCGAGCTAAATGCGGTGCGAGTAATCCAACAAAACTGATGGTTCCGGCGATGGACACACTAAGGCTAGCGAGCATGACGGCGCTGAGTATTGCGGCTATCTGTACCTTTTCGAGTTGCACGCCCAGAGCAATGGCGGATTCGTCACCAAGGCCGATGATATCAAGACGCCATGCGTACCATAGGGCAATTGGCAATAAAATGGCCAAGCCTAGCCAAATATAAGGGAGCTGCTCCCATCCTCTGCCCCACAGACTTCCTGTCAGCCAAATCATGGCGGTGTTGATCTCGATAGGATGGACAACTAAGAGAAAGTCGATACCACTGGCTAATAAGGCGCTGATAGCGATGCCGGTAAGCGCCATTCTCGCTGGTGGTAGTTTTGCCGCTTGGGCGATGATAACCAAAGCAAGTCCTACGCTAACGCCACCAAAGATGGCCGCCAAAGGAAGATACCAAACTGGCGCATTGGGATAGATGGTCAATAGCAGTGTGGCAGCGAACCCAGCGCCAGCACTCACCCCTATCAAGTCTGGAGAAGCAAGAGGGTTTCTGATCACGCCTTGTACCAGCGCACCAGAGACACCAAGTCCCGCACCGACACTAATGGCAAGCAATAGTCGTGGAAATCGATATTGATTAACGACAAAGTCATAGTCTCCACCCTGAAAAAGGGTATCGACGATTTGTGCCAATGACAATTGCGTGACACCAACTAGCATGCTTACGATGCCTACAGCAATCAGAACCAGAGCTAGAATTAACCAAGAAAGCTTCATGAGTTGATGCGGCCTTTTATGGAAATATAGATGAAAAATGGCGTGCCAATCAGCGCTGTCACTACGCCTACTGGCGTCTCGCTTGGGAAGGCGATGGCACGAGCCAAGGTATCAGACAGCATCAGTAACAATGCACCAAGAAGCGCACTGGCTGGTATCAAAACGAAGAAGTTGTTACCAACAAGCTTGCGTGCCATGTGAGGAACAAGTAGCCCTAAAAAGCCAATTGGACCCGCTGTGGAGACACTGACACTGGTCAGTATAACAATGGCTAGGCAAGCAAGTAGACGTATGACAGTAGTGTTGACGCCAAGCCCAGTCGCGACATCGTTGCCCAGTACCAATAAGTTTAATTGATGAGCTAGCCCCCAACTGAGTAGCAGGGCAAACAGACTAATCGGGGCGAGCAGACTGATAGAGTCCCAGTCGAGGTTACTAACAGAGCCAATTAGCCAAGATTGAATGCTATAGGCTTGATCGTCTGCAAGAATAATCGTGGCTCGAGTTAACCCTAGTAGCAGAGCATTAACTGCAATACCAGCAAGCACAAGCTTGACTGGGTGAGGTCGATTTTCGAAGAAACCGCCAAGATAAATAACCAGTAGACCACTTAGCGCACTTCCCAGTGCTCCTGCTACGAAAGTAGGTAACGGTAGGGTCAGTATTCCAAAGCTGGTCAATACAATCATAAGTGCCGCACCCGAATTGATGGCGAGCACCGACGGTGAAGCAAGTGGATTTCGAGTAAGGCCTTGCATGAGCACACCAGCCACGGCTAAGTTGGCACCAATCAGCGCACAGCCCAACACTCTCGGCATGCGGAGCGTATTGATTATCTGATGCTCCATATTATTAGCATCGAAGGCAAACCAATAGTGACTGAGAGCGGAGATCGTTAAATCGAAACTAGACCAAGCGATCAGGGAGATGTTTAGGGAAATAAACATTCCCAAAAAAAGTGCAAGCCAAAGCTTGCACTGTTGGAATTGGAACATAGGTAAACTACGGCTTCTGGATGATGTCAGTTAGGTTTTTAGCAATGCCTTCTGCTGCGATTATCCCTCGGTTTAGTGACCACAATTGCGGCGACACTTTCACTGCTTGCTGTGACTTTGAAACGTTCAGCATCATAAAAAGAGGATTGTTCGCCCAGTCATCATAGACGGTATGGGGTTTATATGGGCCAAGTAGCAGCCAATCTGGGTTGATTTTTAAAAGCTGCTCAAAGCTCACTTCAATGTACGCTTTGTCTGTTTTCGGAACGGCGGGCCCTTTCAGTCCTAATGCAGTAATAACCCCACCCGCGTAGGAGTCTGGTCCATGTAGCCACATGCCTTTGTCTGTTACGACGGCAAACTGAAAGTTGTCTGCTGATGATAGATTCTGGCGATACTGAGCCATGATCTCGTGGTGCTTTTTAATTCGAGCTTTCATTGCAGCTTCTCGGTTTACCGCAATACCGATCTTCAATGCCGACTCTAAGTTTTCCTCATAAGTTTCACCACGGCTTTTTAGAAGAACGGTCGGGGCTATGCTTGAAAGATCGTTGTAAATGGTAGCGTGACGCTCAGCATCCGCGATGATGAGATCGGGCTTGAGCTCTGCGATGGCCTCTAAGCTTGGCTGTGGGCGCACGCCAACAGATTGCCAGGGTTTAATCAGCTCACGAATTTCAGGCAGAATACGTTCGATATTCTTGTCATCGGCGACCCCGACGGGGGAGATGCCTACCGCCGCGAGCGCATCTACAAAAGAGTACTCAAGAGCGACAACACGACTTGGGCTGCCTTGAATAGTAACTTGTCCTTGTTGGTCTTCGAAAACTCGGGTGTCGCTTGCTACAGCGGAAACACAGACAAAAGCGAGAAAATTGACGATAACAGCACGAAGTCCTTGTGCAAAAGAGATATTCATAGCGAGCTCAATGTAAAAAATAACAGGAGCGCAATCCTACATTGATTGGGAATGGTTATCAATAACATTAAAGATAAGTTGCTAATATGAAGCAAAACAAAACATTACATAGAATGAATGGTTTGTTTTGCTGCTGAAGGCCAAAAGAGAGGTGCTATTGAGGGCGTTGTACCGTGATGGTTTTGTCTAACGTGGCGTAATCATTGCCGCCCAAGCGAGATACCGGATCAACTTTGAGAGCATCGATGACCAAGCGCTCGTTCTGCACCGTGACGACTTGGTCATCGATGTAAACTTTTTCTATTTTGGCGATGAGCAAGTGTTGAGGGGTATTACCGACCTCTAGAACATCATGAAGGGTGCAACCAAAGGCGATGGGACATTGCTTTACTCTAGGTAGGTTGAAGCCGTCTAGATCGTCGAGTTCGACCTGACTGGCGATGACTTCTGAGTCACCGTGGCTCAATGTTGCAGAGGTTTGAGTCATGGTTTCAGCGCTTCCAGTAGACGCAATGTGAATGACAAGCTCTTTATTCTTGATAGCGTTCACCGCGGTGTCTTTTAATGTTCCATCTGGCTTTTTACCCACTGAGAGCATCAACAATGGAGGATTGCTCGATATCGGAGCGAAATATGAAAATGGGGCGAGATTATAATTGTCGTCGGATGATTCTGTGAGCGCCCAAGCTATCGGGCGAGGGATGACGGTTTGTGTCATTAAATGATAGATAGCGTTATGGGATAACTCATCGAGGTTGAGCTGCATACTGACTTCTCCGTGTCGTCATTTTTAGTATGTCAAAACAGTATCATAATCAGTTGAAAGTGTGGAGAAAGTGAGCCTTAAACTTACACTAAAGCGTGAATATGGATAAAAAACGCTCCGTCATTGCGGAGCGTTCTACCATTCATTTTCTTACACTCTAAAGTAGGCCAGTTTTTGTGTTAGCTCGTCGGAAGCTTGAGCCATTGACTGTGACTGCTGCGCCAAACTTTGGCTAGCCTGTCTGATCTCGCTAATCGATAAGTGCACGACGCTAACGTTTTCATTCACGTCATTGGCAACGGTACCTTGTTGCTCAGCTGCCGCCGCAATTTGCGTCACCATATCGTAAGTATCGTTGAGTTTAGCTACTGCAGTATCCAGTTTTTCTTGTGTTTGCGAAGCCAAATCCACACTCTCAGACACCTTAGTTTGGTTCGCCGCCATCACTGACAATACGCTGTCTGTGCGCTCATTGAGCTGGTCAATGGTGGCTTGCACTTGCGCGGTAGACTCTTGAGTGCGGCTGGCCAAGTTTCGAACCTCATCGGCAACTACGGCAAAACCGCGACCTTGTTCGCCAGCGCGCGCTGCTTCAATCGCTGCGTTGAGGGCAAGAAGGTTGGTCTGCTCTGAAACTTCGTGAATCACGTTTACCACAGAGCTAATGTCGCTTACGCCTTGTTTTAGTGCTTCCATGAGCTGATGGGTGCTGGTGATGTCATCAGAAATACCGGCGATATTATTCAGCGTATAGCCCATACTGCGACTACCTTCAGCAGCGAAGTTTTTGCTTTCTTCTGTTGTCGCAGAGGTGCGCTCAGAGTTGCCGGCGATATCTTGAATAGTTGATGACATTTCACTCATGGCTGTCGCAAGCTGCTCAAGTTGCTGGCTTTGGGAGTCAATACTAGTAGAGGTTTCTTCGCTTGCCGCGGCAATGCTACTAGAAAGTTGGCCAGAATAATCAGCCGAAGCCTTCGCCGCGGTGATCGTGTCTTTAAGTGCCGACATCATGCGTGCAAGTTCATTGCTTAAATAACCCAGTTCATCCTTACGGTCGCTCGACATGTTTACGGTTAGATCTCCATCAGCGACTCGATGAACGCGTTGTACTAGGCTCTCAATAGGCTTGACGATATTACGAGCAATGAAAACGCTAATAACAATTAACACAATGGCAGCAATCGCATCGACAATCAGCTCTTTTATTAACTGGCTTTGGAATGCTTTGTCGATATCTGCAGTTTGAACACCCGAACCGATAATCCAGTCCCACTCAGGAATGTAATTTACGAAAGAGATTTTTTGTGATTCTTCACCGTTGCTACCAAGCCAGTAATAAGTAACAAAGCCACTACCTTGTTTGGTTGCAACCGCACTCATTTCTTGCCAGAAATAATTACCACGAGAATCTTGTAGATTACTTGCTTTAGTGCCGTTTAACTGTGGGTTAGTTGGATGCATGACTACCTTTTCATCGCTAGTGGCGATAAAGAAGTAATTGTTGCCATCGTAGCGTAGCGCTTCAATGGCTTTCGCAGCTGCTTGCTTTGCTTGCTCTTCACCCATAGATGCACTGAGCTTTTGATAGTGACTTGCTAAGGTGTACGCCACTTCGACATTCGAGCGTACCCGGTCTTTGCGTTGGTCGTAACTTGAGTTTTTTTGAATGATAAGATTAAAAGTACCCAGTGAGAATAAAATGAGTACGGCAAAGCCGACAAGAGCCTGTAATTTCGCTCTGATCGACAAATTATTCAGTTTCACAAAAATATTCCTCTTTACCTTTTGAATGCAGCAAGTTCCATTTGAAATACCATTGACGGTATTTAGATTGCTCAGTAGCAAGTCATAGTATCACTTATTACTGATAATATTGGTACTTATTGACTGGGATTATTTATTAACTGCCGGAATTTTGATCTATTTAATATAATTTACTGTGGTTAGTGTGAAAACTGGGGTGTAAATAGATGATTAGATTATAACTCTCACTATTGTTAGGGTTATCTATATGTTTTTGTTATGGTTTAATGAGGGGTTGATGGTGGGTATATCAAACTGAGTGATTATTTTTGAGAGTAATATATCGTATCGAGTCTGGTATTTTGTCGCTGACATCAAATACATTGCAAGAGAAAAAGTGCTAATTACTAGCACTTTTCATCAACACAACATTCATCTTGCAAGAAGTCAATGACGCCCGCGAGATGCTCGTATTGTGCAACACAAAATAGAGTTCGACCTTCACGACGCTGCTCAATTAAATTAGCCGAAGCAAGACTAGAAATATGGTGTGATAGTGTCGAACCTGGAATATCAAGTCGCTCTTGTATCTCACCGACAGGGATACCTTGTCGTCCTGCCTTGACGACTTGTCGATAGATAGCGAGGCGGGTAACATGTCCCAGCTCTTTTAATGCTTTTGCTGCAACTTCAATCTGCATGTGTCTCTCTCCGCAATGACTATTTCGATAGTAATCGAAATTTGGAGTCAGCGCTAGGGACAATCAAGAAAAGCACCATTGCAAATGCCAATGAACCAAATAGATCTTCCGGACGGTGCATGCCAAGCCAAAGTCGACTAGTCGCCACGCCAACTGCCCATAACATGACTAACGATGAGAGAACAGGACATTGGTGGTTGGCAAATAACCCAGCAAAGAAAAGAACACACACCGCCACGAAAATTGTGTGACCAGAAGGAAAAGAATAGTCAGTTTCACCCAACCAGTGCTTGGTGCGCCATTGGCTCACTTCATCACTCGCTAGAACGATTATCTGGTCTTGGTCACTGCTATCAAGCGTGTAGAACTGCTCGGGTGAAGAGAGTAGCCCCTTTGCTGCTAGTTCATGGGTATATGGTCGAGGGCTTTCTGTCCACTGCTTCAAGAACGTCTTGGCGCCAAAGCTGAATATTAACAGTAACCCTAACTGTGCAATCAGAATCACTTTGTACTTACTGGCTCTCGTCACCCAGAGTGTTATCACTCCAAATATCGCTAATGTGATGAGGAACCCTTGGTGACCAGCAGAATAAGACAGTAGTTGCATCACGGTACCTAGCTCGTTGCTTACTTGGGCACTGAGCTCAAATGGGTAGAGCAGAGATGAGAGAACGAACAGAATGGTCGCAACGATAGCAAGGCAGACAATCCCCAACATTTTATCTTGGGTAAAAAATCGCAGTTGATGAAGGTTTAAATTTGGCATAGAGAGTAGGGAATGCTGATGTAAAACAGGGTGGATAGGGTATTGGATTGATTGTATTGATAATTCAGAGGAATGTCATAATTTGTTCGAATTGCCGTTTTGAGCCGCATATGCTCAAAGGCGCATCAAAACAATAAGGTATAAAGAAGTAAAAAGCAGCATTAAGTGGCAAGCAATGTCGCCACTTGCCACACTAATTCGAGATGCCCCTCACATTCTTAAAGATCACGCATTAGTTCTTCATAATCATCATTTGCTCGTTTGACTATGGTACTTAGCTCATCCGCATCGTATTTACATCAAGCATAGTATTTAGATTAAACATGGTATGTACAATTGCATTATTTGGTCGAGAAATGCTCTCGCAGTGCGGAACGGCGGTTCTGAGTTGGATTGTAACCATCCATAGGAACGGTATCTTCGTAGCCCTCAAGAATAAAACGTTGCGGAGGCAAAGCAGGTGTGACGCGACGAAGTTGAGGAGAGCGTGGTGTACCGACACGTTCATACACCCATAAGCCGCTGCCTGTTTTAAGACGAACAATGCGACCATCAAACTCGAAGGATGTTGTCACGAGTCGATGGTTACGAAGCGCACCAGCGTCGGAAAACGTCAAGATTTCGGTGCTTTGCTTGGGAGCGCCAATTTCAATCCAATTGCCGTAGACGCGGGTTGGGGAAATATGGTTTTGATGACTGGTATAAAACGCAAAGCCGAGCAAGCCAGACAGCACGACGATGACCAACAGTATGACTGCCAGCATATAAGAGTCAGTGTTGGGGGTTGCTCTAGCTCTGATCCTTGTCATTCGCTCGGCCTTCCTTGTCGCCTAATGGAGTCGGGTGCTCAGTTGTGTTTTGAGCGTCTATGTAGGTTATCGGCTAATGCCGTTATAACTTTACCAAACACTAGCTAGGGAATGTTGCCCCCTAGCGATAACCATAGCGCTAGACATGAAAGGCTGACAGAAAGGCTTTGTAATACTTTGTTATTTCAAGACTTCGGTCAACTTAAACGGTAAAAACAGCTGGTTTACATCGACTTTGGCCTTTAGGCGAGCCGCCAATAGATACAAGCCGCCAATTTTACGGTGCAAGAATAACGCATCTGCGGGAGGCGTATGCCAATAGTCTTGCTCCATACTGATAACCGTGCCTGCTTCACTGATGCGCTGTGCAAGGTTGCTGGCACCAAAATCATAGCCGCCTTGATGCTTAAGTGGCTCGCCGGCGAGCTTAACTAGGTTCACGACTGCATCTCTCTGCGCTGGTAGGATTTGTTGAGTAAAGAAGCCTATTTGCTGTAATGCACGATAGAGTGCTTCGTCGTCGCCGTCGAGAATGGCACTGAAAGCGAGACGGTAGCCATCGCTGATACGGTCGTTGTAAGCTCGAGTCGCACCAAAATCGAGCAGGATGACTTTTTGTTGTCGCTCGTCAAAAAGAAAATTAGCGAAGTTGGGATCCGTTTGTACCAGTTTAAAATCGAAGATCTCTTTGAAAAGGAGCTCCAACAGTAAGGTGACCACGCGGTCGCGAGTCTCCTGTTTACTGTCAACTAATGACTCTATCGCAACGCCATCCACGTAGGTCATGGCTAGCACATTGTCGGTTGTGAGTTCATCTCGGACATCTGGTAAGACAAATTGCGGGGAGCTTGCGAGGTAGTCGCGAAATTGGCGAAGGAGTTTGGCTTCTAACAAGTAATCAGCTTCGGCATGAAGCTGTTTTTTGGCCTCTTCCAGTAATCCTTTGTAATCGACATCCTTAGGAATCAGTCCAATCACATTGAGTAGGATGCCTACATTGTCGACGTCACTGTCGATACTTTTCTTGATACCGGGATATTGCACTTTAATCGCCAGTTTAGTGCCATCGTCTGAGTGGGCTTGGTGTACTTGACCAATCGATGCGCTGGCGATGGGTTTGAAGTTAAATTCGATGAAGTTTTGTTTCCAATCTGCTCCCAATTCTTGTGTAAGAACCGAGGAAAGCTGACTGGCAGGCATTGGTGAAGCATCGGAACGCAGCCTTGAAAGAATGTCAGCCAATTCTGGGCTAATAAGATCGCCTGCATCCATCGACATTAACTGACCCACTTTCATCGCTGCACCGCGAAGATGGGCCAGTTGATCGGCCACGCGTTTAACGTTGCTTGGGGTCAGTAGCAATTCGCGAGCCTTGGGGCGCTTGCCTTGAGCAAATTGTTTAGCGCCCTCTGTGACCATAGAGCCGGTAACTCGCGTTGCCAATGAAGCTAATTTCCCGAAGCGGGTGATACGATTGGTTGGGACTTTACTTTCCTGATTGGACATACCGTGTCTCTGACTAATTGATACTGTTTATTTATACCATCACAGACTAGCAAGTGATCAATGACTTGTTTTCGATAACTTTGTGAGGTAAAACGATGTTTTGCCTAAAGTAAATTACAAGGAAGTCATTATGATCAAAGAAAACACGTATTTCGAAGGAAACGTGAAATCCCTCGCTTTCACTCAAGCAGATGGCGACAGCAGTGTCGGCGTTATGGCACCGGGTGAATACACGTTTGGTACCGCTGCTCCAGAGAAAATGACAGTCGTCAAGGGCGCACTGACGGTTCGCTTGGCAAACACAGAGGAATGGAAAACATACACAGCGGGTCAGGCATTTGATGTCGAAGGCGATTCAAGCTTTGATTTGCAGGTAGAGCAAGCAACCGCTTATCTTTGCGAATACCTTTAATAAAAAAGAACGCATCGACTTAATCGGTCGATGCGTGACACACAGGCAGTGGATTGGGGTGTCAAATCTAAAATTCAGTTGCCGGCGTTCAACCCTCAGTAACGTTCAAATTCACCATTGTTGTAATCATTGATCGCCTGCTGGATCTCTTGGTTGCTATTCATAACAAATGGGCCGTAATGAACCACTGGTTCGTTGATAGGCTCGCCTACGAATACCAATAATCCTGTATCTTCCCGTGCGTTGACTTCCATAGCCTCTCCTTTTGAGACTAGTGCAAGTTCGCCTGTAATCAACTTTTTCTCACCCAGTGAGACTTCACCTTGATAGACAAACACCATGGCGTTGTGGTGCTCGGGTGTTCCGATTAAAAGCCGATCACCTTGTGTTGCACGCCAGTCTGCGACGGTAACCGGCACACCAGTTTGTGTTAGAGGCCCTTCCAAAACTTCACTACCAACAGTCAGTGCCCCCGCCAAGAGACGTACTAAGCCAGCTCCTGATTTCCGATATTCAGTAATCGTTTCCGGTTGAAAGTCGTGATATTGCGCAGGCTTCATTTTGTCTCTGGCTGGCTGATTAATCCAAATTTGAAAACCGTGCAGCTGGCCGTCATCCATAATTGGCATCTCGCTATGTATCACACCACGACCTGCCGCCATCCATTGAGCGCCACCAGAGCGTAGCTCCCCAACGTTACCCATATGGTCGCGATGCTGAAAGTGCCCTTGCATCATATAGGTCAGCGTCTCGATACCTCTATGTGGGTGAGGAGGGAAGCCACCAATGTAATCTTTTTTGTCGTCAGATTTGAGCTCATCAATCATAAGAAACGGCGAAAAAGCGCGGTTATCAAAACCATGAACTCGACGAATTTTGACCCCATCACCATCTGAGGTGGCATGCGATGGAATGATTTGTTGAATAGTTCGGTATGAAGTCATCTGGGACCTCCTTGTTAACTGATGATCACACTATAGGACTCTGACGATACAAAGAGCAGAGGGTAAATGTGAAAGAGACGTTCAAATAGTTTGAGCTTAAAACTACATTGGTATTTATCTAAAACTATATAGTTTTGTGACTGGTTCGAGATTTTGAGAGTCTCGTCCTTTAGAAGAGCAACAAAATTTGGTTTATTAGAATGAACCCAACAAGTCGTTGGTGGACGCATTTTCAATGATTGGCGAACAGACAAACCAAGAGAGCAGAGCATGATAGTAGGACTAGATATCGGTGGCACAAAAATAGAGGGTGTCGGACTTGATGCCAGCAGCTACGAAACCTTGGTTGTTCATCGTGAGCCAACGGCAAAGAACAGCTATTCAGATTTTTTGAGTACTGTGATGTCGGTTATTGAAGCGGTTGGCCAGCATGGCGATATCGAATCCATCGGCATTGGCTGCTGTGGCTCGGTTGGGAATGATGGCCTAATGCAGGGCGCTAACGTGACCGTACTGAATGGTCAGGATTTCATCGGTGATATTCAAAAGCAAATCGACGTTCCTGTGGCTATCGCGAATGATGCCAATTGCCTAGCACTTTCAGAGTACAAAGATGGCGCCGCCAAACATGCAACAAACTCTTGTGTAGCGGTCATCGTTGGTACGGGTTGCGGTGCTGGCGTTGTGATTAACAATGGTTTGGTGACTGGCCTTAACAAACTTGGTGGAGAGCTCGGGCATAACCCACTGCCAAACTTTAATCCGGATATCGATGGGAAGCCTCACGAATGTTACTGCGGTTCGATGAACTGCGCTGAGTCATTTGTCTCAGGAACGGGCTTCGCGCGTACCTTTGCTGAAAAGTACGAGCCGGCAGACTCCCGAGAGATTATGGCATCCTATGAAAAAGGGGACGCACGAGCCATCGCTCACTTCGATTTGTATTGTGATCAGCTTGCAAGAACGCTAGGCGCTATCGTTAACTTTGTCGACCCTGAGGTCATCGTACTTGGCGGTGGAATGTCCAACGTAGATGCAATTTATCCTTTAGTCCAACAAAAGCTCTCTCAATACACCTTTACAAAAGCGGTGACGACGCAGGTTGTAAAGAGCGTACACGGTGACTCGTCAGGTGTGCGGGGCGCTGCCTTCTTACACTCGTTCTAAATAGATAAACAAAGCCATACACGCACAAATACTGAATAAACAATGACGACTATGACGCAAAAAGAAGACTTCTTCCTAACCCTAGATTTTGGTGGCTCATCGGTAAAAGGTGCAGTCATGTCGAGAGATGCACAGATCCACGAAAGGTTTTCACTCCCAAGCGAAGCTGCGAGCTATAACCAATGGCTTGATACATTCGCCCCTAAGTTCGATGAGTTGGCCGAACGATTTGCGCTGAAAGGTATTGCGATCAGCACTTGTGGTGCGGTCAATGTGGATACGGGTGTGATAGAGGGCGCAAGTGCTCTAACTTACATTCATGATATCGATGTCAGATCGCTATACCAAGATCGATTTTATCTACCTGTAGAGCTAGAAAATGACGGCTGTTGTGCGGCGCTTGCTGAAGATTGGCTCGGCGCTGGACAAGACGATGATGAGTTTTGCTTACTCGTCTTGGGCTCGGGTATCGGCGGCGCCATTGTCCGTGACGGTGAAGTAATTAAGGGCACACATTTGCATGCTGGTGAGTTTGGTTACTGCATATTGCGTTTTGAAGAGGGTCAGCCTCTTACCTACTCAAATGCAGCGTCAACTCGTGCACTCGTTGAAAATGTGGCGATGGCGAAGCACCAAAATGTTAACGAGCTCGATGGAATACAAGTTTTTGCACTTTATGAACAAGATGACAGCGATGTGGTACCAATGGTCGAGCAATGGTATCGCGACCTTGCCACAATCCTCTTTAATGTTCAGTACTGTTTAGACCCTAAACGGATTCTTCTCGGAGGAGCGGTTAGTAGAAGCCCTCGATTAATTGACAATATCAATCGCAAGCTGGACGAGCTGCAAGCTAGCATCCCGATTGCTCGAATACGTCCAGTTCCCGCACTGACACAATTTGGTAACGACGCCAACCTCATTGGCGCTTTGAAGCATTTTCTGAATAGACAAGGTTAGTAAGATGACGACATACACTTTTCCGCAAAATTTTTTGTGGGGCGCGGCTGCGTCTGGCATTCAAACAGAAGGCACCACAAATAAAGCCAACGATTCTATTTGGGATCTTTGGCACCAACAAAGCCCAGAACGTTTTTATCGTGGCATCAGCTCTCAAACAGTAACGGATACCTACCACCGTTACAAAGAAGATGTTCAAGATATGAAAAAGGTCGGCTTTAACTCTTTCCGTACCTCTATTCAATGGTCTCGACTCATCAAAGACTACGAAACTGGCGAAGTATGCCAAGATGCGGTTGAGTTCTACAACAACTACATTGACGAGATGATCGCAAACGGCATTGAGCCAATGATGAACCTCTACCACTTTGATATGCCAGCAGAACTTCAAGAGAAGCTTGGAGGATTTGAGTCAAAGAAAGTCGTCGATCTTTTTGCAGACTACGCGGAGACCGCGTTTAAACTGTTCGGTAACAAGGTGAAGCATTGGATCACCTTCAACGAACCAATCGTGCCAGTCGAAGGCGGCTATTTGTATGACTTCCATTACCCATGCAAGAAAGATGGCAAACTTGCCGTTCAGGTCGCTTTCAACATCATGCTTGCTCATGCGAAAGCAGTACATCGCTTTAATGCTTTGGAGCTGAAAAACTCGCAAATTGGTGTGGTACTTAACCTAACGCCATCGTATACCCGAAACGACAGTGAAGAAGACAAGAAAGCGGCATGGTATGCGGATCTACTGTTCAACCGCAGCTTCCTAGATCCAATGGTGAAGAATGAGATCCCTCAAGAGCTATGTGATGTGTTGGCTGAGCAGGGCGCGACGCCGGATACTACTGCCGAAGAGATTACGGCGATCACCACGGCGAAGGTCGATTTCTTGGGCGTGAACTACTACGTTCCACGCCGCGTTAAAGCGCGCGAAGCTGAGTATGATCTTGACTACTTTACGCCAGAAGTTTACTTCGAGAATTACGTAAACCCAGAGGGTCGATTCAACCCATATCGCGACAACAACGAAATCTTGCCGACGGCTATCTACGATATCGCTAAAAACGTTCAAGATAACTACGGCAATATCCCTTGGTATCTAGCTGAAATCGGTATTGCGATGGATCTTGAGTCGGAAGGAGAGCCGGGTTCAGATGGTCTGATTGACGATTCATTCCGCACAGGCTTGATGAAAGAGCATCTTGTACAACTGCACAAAGCCATTGAAGAGGGCTCAAACTGTTTTGGTGTGCACCAGTGGACCTTTATCGATAACTGGTCTTGGTTGAACTCTTTTAAGCGTCGTTATGGCTTCTTCCGCCTAGATCTAGAAACAGGTAATCGAATTTCAAAGAAACATGGGGTTTGGTTTAAGGAGCTTGCTACTAGTGGATCATTCGAGAAATAACTTCAATCTTTAGCACAAACAGGGACTGTAGGTTGTCAACGACCTTTATCATTCGATACAGTCCCCACAGCTTCGTATAACCCCAATGATATGGTTTGGGGTTCTCTACCAGTTCCCGAAAAGTGCTGATTACGAAGAGTTAGGATGGCATTGCTGTCTTTACTCTTTGTATTGGCGTTAGAAATTTCTCTTCATCTGTTCCTATACTCAGAGTAAGTGCATCCGCAAGCCCCATAAGCCGTATAGGCTCTCATAAGCATAATAGGTGGTATATGAACGCATTTATTCAAGGCCTTCCAAAGGTCGAGCTACATCTTCACATCGAAGGCTCTCTTGAACCAGAGCTACTCTTCAATTTGGCAAAACGCAATCACATTGATATTCCTTACGACTCCCCTGAAGCGCTTCGCAAGGCGTATGAGTTTGATGACTTGCAGTCGTTTCTCGATATTTATTATCAAGGTGCAAACGCCCTGCAGACTGAGCAAGATTTTTATGATCTTACTTGGGCCTACTTGGAACGTTGTGAGCGTGACAACGTGATTCACACCGAAATCTTTTTTGACCCTCAAACTCATACGGACAGGGGTATTGCCTTTGATACTGTGGTTAAAGGGATTGTTAGCGCGCTAAAAGATGGCCAACAAAAGCTTGAGATTAGTTCGCAGCTGATTATGTGCTTTTTACGCCACTTATCAGAGGAAGCGGCCATTCAAACACTCAAGCAAGCCATTCCATACAAAGAACACATAGTCGGCGTAGGTCTGGACTCTTCTGAACAAGGACATCCACCTGAAAAGTTTGCCCGAGTATTCGAGATGGCGAGAGAGCATGGCTTTTTAACGGTGGCTCATGCCGGGGAAGAAGGGCCAGCACAGAACATTACTGATGCCATCTCAATGCTGGGCGTTAGTCGTGTTGATCACGGTGTGCGCTGTGTTGAGGATGAGGTGCTGGTGGCACAGCTCATTGAAACTAAGATGCCACTGACGGTATGTCCGCTATCTAATATCAAGCTTCGTGTTTTCGATGATATGCAGGCGCACAATATTGTCGAACTGTTAAGAAAAGGCGTTGCAGTGACGATCAACTCCGATGATCCGGCTTATTTTGGTGGTTACATGACCGACAACTTTATAGCGGTTAGTCAGGCTCACTTAATGACACATCAAGAGCTTGCACAGTTCACGTTCAATGCCATTGACGCCAGTTTTATTAGCGATGCTCACAAGCAAGCACTTAGAACCAAAGTCACTGACTATTTGGACTTAGTGATTTAATTTAACGTTAACTGAGGGCGTGTAAATATCCGAGAAGAGTTAAGTCGTCACTCCCGAAAAAGGTGGCAGCCTCAAAAAAGGAATGACGACTTTAGTGGTAGACTCAGAGTTGGTTAATCAACTGAGTGATTTATTTGTAGCGCGTTCTGTTATTAGCTGCAATACAACAAGTTATGAAACCCTAATTAGTGTCCGGTTTTGTGAAACATTTCACTTTATGTAGAGGAAAATTGATGTAGTGCACTTTGTTGTACTACATCGTTTTGCGTTTGATTCTGTGCAACCTCTATTGAGCGCGCTATCCTTAAGCTAGCGTCTTCTCAGCATCCAAAGCGAGGAAATGACATGGAGAAATTGGCTTGGCTAGTGTTGTTTATTGTATCTTGCAACGTTAATGCTTTGCAGCGCTCTTGGGATGAAGTGTCGGTGCCGAGTGAAGGGGAGTCCAATTCAATAGGCAGTTATGCCAATGGCTGTTTAGCTGGGGGACAACAACTTTCTCTAAGCGGTGAAGGCTATCAAGTTATTCGTTCTCAGCGTAATCGTTACTACGGTCATCGTGATATGATTGCTTACTTGACCGATTTAGCTCGGAACGTTGATAAGCTAGGTATAGGACACTTATTAGTGGCTGACATCTCAATGCCAAGGGGAGGGCGATTTACCTCTGGTCACGCAAGTCATCAAACCGGACTTGATGCGGACATCTGGCTGCGACTTCCTAACGCTCCTTTAAAACCCGAGGAAGCCGCTAATCCTAAGCCTTACCCCGTTGTGGACGTTGAAAACTATCGCTTTAAGCAAGACAAGTGGACGACAAACCACGAACTCTTGCTTCAAGTGGCCGCGGTGGATGAACGGGTAGCGCGAATATTTGTTCATCCTCTAATCAAAAAGCAGCTTTGTGAAGTAGAGTGGAAGGACAGAGATTGGCTTCGTAAAGTGCGTCCTTGGTGGAGGCACTATTACCATTTTCACGTAAGACTTCATTGTCCTGAAGGGGAAGGAAAGTGCATTGCGCAAAATCCTCCACGATCGGGAGATGGCTGCGGGCAAGAGCTAGCATCGTGGAAGCCCTACACTCCAGCTAAGAAAAAACCTGCAGAGCAAGTTACTAAAAAAGCACCGCTTAAAAAACGCGTATCAAAACCTAAGTTTCAAGAGTGTATAGCGCTATTGGCTGAGCCTTAGAGGTACTGTTATTGAAGCCGATATTCGATGGTGACTTGGTTGCCATCGACTCGAATATTGGTAATGTCACCGTCGACGGTAAGGCGAGTATTGAACACTCGGTCAGTTTCACTCACAAAATGGCTGCGCATCGATGGTAGGTGGTGGCACGGGTCGATATGCAGTAGGCGACAAAAGCGATCGACAAAGTTGGCGTCTAGAGGTTGGTTGCCATTGAGTCGATTGGACAGCTCAATTTGACTAACGTTAAGGCGCTTGGCCACTTCCATTTGCGTAATGTGCATTTTTGCCTTTTGTGACATCCAGACACGGTAAAGCGCTTCTGTATCTTGTTGTGTAAAGTTCATTATTAACCCTGCAATTAACTGGAATTGTCCCATTCCCTTATGGCGCGTATTTCAGCTTAGCTTCGGCCTGATGTTGTCAGAGCCTTGCAAGCCAGGTAAAGCCACTGTCCGATTGAGGACAAATGCGCGTCAATATTTTGAACTACGTTGTGTCACACTTAAGCTGTTCTCACTATGTAAGAATCCACTCAACTTTTTTCACAGAGTTCCTTGTATGTCGACATAATCGTTATGTCATTGAACAAACGAAAGTAATCTTCTTCTTAAACATTCTACTGTCGAAAAATTGCACGTATTGATAACAATATTAGTGATGCGCTTCTCAAAAAATACTCACTAATTCCAATTTGCTGTCTGGTTGTATAGCATTTGTTAATTATTGTGGAGCTATCGATTTGCAGTGGTAATTGACATAACTATAAAGCTAGGAAGTGGATGGATACATTGACTGCATTTTCTCTTGATATGAGAACGCTGAATTTTGTGATGATTTTGTTCAGCGTAATATACTGCATTGGATTGCTGTTATTCGCTCAGACTCAAGAGAAAGTCAAAGGAATAAGACTGTTTGCATTAGCGCTTCTGGTCATGGGCTCTGGTCCGCTATTAATCAGTTTCCGCGGTGTGGCACCTGACTGGCTGTCGATTGTTACTGCTAACACGTTAATCGCCGTTTCGTTTCATATGATTCTTCATGGCATGTGTTTGTTCCGAGGGGTTCAAGTATGGTTCGCGCATAGCTTCAGTTGGGTCATTCCACTTGTTTTGGTACTGAATCTCTATTTCACTTATGAAGTGAACTCGATAAATCTGCGCATTTTGGTTAGTGCGTTATCAATAGCAGTCGTTACACTGGCAACAGCGTTGGTAGTCATAGTGGGTAAACACAGAGACTACCAGCCTGCAGTTTTTACTATGGCCGCGACGTTTGGATTTTACGGGTTGTTTATGTTGTGTCGGGCTGTTTATACCTGGGACAGTTTTGAGATCCTTCAGTTTATGGATGCAGACTTAGTGCATAAACTAACTTTTCTTTTCAGCATCTTTTTAACGGTAGCCTCAAGCTTTAGTATGATGTGGCTGATCAATGCTCGTCAGTTGGATGATATTTATGCGCTGTCTTATTTTGATTCCTTGACCAATCTGCGTAATCGCCGTGCTCTTGATAGTTATACGTTGGCGCTGGCAGAGAGTGGGGACAAGCCTAAACAAAGCATTATTATGCTTGATATAGACAGGTTTAAATTGATCAATGATCGCTACGGCCACGTCATTGGCGATAAAGTGATAAAGGCAGTGGCTTCGCAGATAAAAGGCACTTCGAATGCGCCTAAAGCTATTTATCGATTTGGCGGCGATGAATTCATTATCGTCTTAAGTAATCAAACCATCGATTTTGCACTGCTCCTTGCGGAGTCCATGCGCAAACGCGTCGCAGAGCACGTACGCGTTGATAGTATGCCCGTCAAAGTGAGTTGCAGCTTTGGTGTCGCAGAGTCCCTTTGTGATGAAAGTTGGGATGCACTGATTGCACGAGCAGACGAAGCCTTATATCGAGCGAAGCAAGAGGGGAGAAACTGTGTTCAAGTCGCTTCTGAACAAGCTCAGCTTAGAGGGAGTCACAAATGTCCTAATAGCAACGGCGCATGAGCTTTACCTATGGTAAAGATGGTCAACCATATTCCGCATGTAATTAACATCGAAAGTAATCGAGTACGTTTTTTGAGTGGGAACTGGAAGATAACCATAGTGCTGATAGCATAAACGATAAATAATCCGAGCTTCTCGGTAAGCCACGGGTTTGATAATGGAAATTGCCCAATAGTCATACAAAGTCCCGCCGCACTCAGTAACATAAAGGCGGTAAGTACTTGATGGATGACCAGAGCAAACTTGTTTTCGACTAGGGCGGAATGGCTAAAACCCCACCAAGCTCGAATGATGAAGCTGATGAAGCTAAGTAACGCCAATGTGACGTGTGTTTTTAATAGAAGCATGTACATAAATATCTAACTAACCTCAAGCGCCATCACCCAAGTTGTGCTCGCTGACTCAAATGTTGAGCTCAGTGTCACTAGCACTAGCAGGGTATAAAGTTTTTACACAGTGTTTACAATTTCATGTCGCCACGATAGGGAATAGTGTTGAGCGGGTCTTTGATGTAAATCAAGTGTTACTTCATTGTTTCTTTTATTTGCTCAATAGGGTTCCTAGAACGTGACGCCCGCCGGACAAAGTGGCTACTTTTACAAACTCATACTTTTTGCTGATGCTCCAATGCACTGAAATTAGGGGCGATACTTTAACTATTTACAGATCTCATACAACATGCCGTTTAGTCATGTTGTTTCCAAATTGATGTAAGTTTGCCTAGTTGTTTCTTGATTGTTTCCGGGTGTATGTTGTTTTCACAATAAATACAACGCACTTAGCGTGACTATTTTTGGTCGGTACTTGCCGACTTACTCTTTCCCCCGGAGAAACAACATGGCGATTAGAACATTAAATCCATATACCAATCATATAGAACAGAAGTTTGACACGTGGCCAGACGATCACGTTGTCGAGCGTATTGACGCGGCGCAGACAGCGTACACAGCTTGGAGGGCAACAAGCTATCAGGAGCGAGCAGCTTTACTTTCCCGCGTTGCTACCCTTTTAGAGGAGCGTGCGGAGCACTATGCTGCTCTTATGACAACAGAAATGGGTAAACTGCATAGCCAAGGTGTTGCGTTGGAAATCCCACTCTGCGCTCATTATTGCTGACAAGCGAGTGCAGGGCGTGTCACTGACAGGAAGTGAAAAAGCAGGAGCGAGCGTCGCTGCGCTCGCAGGAAAGCATTTAAAGAAAGTCGTCATGGAACTGGGTGGTAACGATCCGTTCATTGTGCTTGGTGATGCCGACGTGGACAAAGCAGTGGAGCTGGCTGCAATTGCGAAAATGTTTAACTCAGGTCAGGTGTGTATCAGTGCCAAGCGGTTTATCGTTGCTGATGAAGTTTATGATGAGTTCATGACAAAGTTTGCGGCTACGCTAGGTAGTTTAAAAGCGGGAGACCCTATGGATCCTCAAACAGGTTATGCACCTGTCGTGAGCGTTCAAGAGCGTGACCTCCTGATCAAACAAGTCCAGCGCGCGGTTGAGCAAGGCGCCAGCTTGGTTTTAGGCGGTGCGCCGGAAGAGCTTGAGGGAGCATGGCTTAAGCCTACTATCCTTGCCGATGTAACCCCAAAGATGGACGTGTTTGACCAGGAGTTATTTGGTCCGATTGCTGTCGTTTATCGCGTTAGTAGCGATGAGGAGGCAATAGAACTTGCTAATAACAGCTCTTATGGGTTGAGCTCTGCTGTGATTTCAGAGGATATCGACCGCGCCAATGCCGTTGCTGGTGCTCTCGAGTGTGGCGCATCGTTTATTAATACCTTCTCAATGTCTGAGGCATGTCTACCGTTTGGGGGCATCAAAAACTCAGGTTTTGGGCGAGAGTTGGGCCGCCTTGGGCTAGATGAGTTTGTAAATAAGAAGTTGGTTAGGTTCGCTTAATCCTAATTTCGGTGCCGAGCATGTCCAATTGGGTGTGCTCGTCGCTACTCTGGGTCACTGCGCTGACTATGTTGGACCCGGCCCAAAAGCATGTCGTAATAGCGCTGCCTATCTTCTGTGCTGCTACTGCGGTGAGTGAGGTAGCTAACGTGTTCATGTTGGTCAGCACTTTTAGAAAGGCCAATACTCCATAATGCATTGAGTTCATTTGGTACGATGGAGTATCGAACATCGATAATCTGGCTATCACTACCCTCACTAAGTGCAACAAAACCATCAGAGAACCAAGAGAACCGTTCGATATCTTTGGCTTGCTGAGATGCTAGATCTAACCAAGGAAATGTCTTTTCAATATTGAGCTTAGCCACACTATTCCCGGGATAAAAGGTAAGCCCCTGTCCTGCTCTTACTGCGTCAACGTAGAACCTTCCGTTGTCTTCATAGATGATCTTCCAGACCAAAATATTGCCAAAACTCGGTTTTGCTTCGAGCCTTACAGGGTCGTGATTACGCTCGTTGGCGAGCTCTAAACCAGCGCGTTCGGCTCGATCTCTTTGTAGCATACCTAAGGTTGGATAAACCAGCGCCCACAGAAACGCGATTCGAGCAATGGCTGGGCTTCGCTTCCACAGTGCAAAAGCCAAAACGATGAGCAAAGGGAGCGTGAAGAGCGGGTCGATGACAGAAATGCTGTTCCAAGCAAAGCGATCATTGGTTAGCGGCCAAAGTAATTGTGTGCCGTATGACGTGCACGCGTCTAAAAGCCCATGAGTTGCATAACCAAGTGTGCAATAGAGCCAAGACTGCTTGAATGAAAAGCCACGCTTTTTGGCAATCAATGGGTGCAAAAACAATGTACAAATAAAGCTCCCTATCGGGATAAATAGCAGTGAATGGGTAAATTGGCGGTGAAACTCCAAGAACAATAACGGATCGTGCGAAGAGCGGATTAACACGTCTAGATCGGGTGCTAGTCCAGAAAGCAGACCTAAAACCCCAGCGACCAGAAACCGAGGTCGGTTACTCGCCGATTGCGATAATGATGCTCCCAACAGCCCTTGTGACAATGGATCCATAAATTACGCTGTGACCGCCTGAGAATAAATAACTGAGAATACAATAAGCTATAGCAGCAAATCGGTAGAAGAGACAAGGAGAACGGGAAAACTATACGGGAAAAATGAATCTGCCATTGAAGCTTCTATAATTCAATGGCAGATAGATTAGGGTAGGTGATCAATATTCGATTAGGACTGAGCTGAAGAGGCCACCTCATCGACAAGATAAAGAATCGATTGATAAGGGATCCCGCTGTGATGAGAGAGGCCAATTTCACAGGTAATACTGTTACTAAAGCCTCTGGTACACCCTTGTGGCACTTGTGCCTTGAGAGGAGCCATAGCCGCTTCATTGAGCTCTGGAGTTGTAAAGCCTTTGTCACCCGCCCAACCGCAGCATTGAATATGCTCTGGGATAATGACATCGCTAGCACAGGCTTTAGCAAGCGATAACATCGCGCTCTCCAATCCCATACGTCTTGAGCTACAAGTGACATGCAGCATCACGGTTTCATTTATTGGTGTTAGTGTTAGCTCGCTGAGGAGATAATCACTGACGAATTTTACCGGCTCGACAATGGTCATCGACTTGGTGAATTGTTCGATGCTGCGTTTTGCGCATGGGCTGGTGTCCATCAGAATAGGATATTTGCCGTGCTCCGAAGCTTCCCACAAAGCAAGCTCGAGCTGTTCACTCTTTTGTTTGGCGATGTCGGTCATGCCTTTGCTGTCATAAGGCATACCGCAGCACTGATCACTGAGGGATTTTGGAGTGATGAGTGATACTCGCGCTTTTTTAATAAGTGACAATGTCACTTCTCCAAGGGAGCGTTTATCAAACGCATTGGATTGAGTGCTCATATTGCGGCTTGCGCATGATGGCAAATAGACCACTTTTTTGTCGTTCCCTGCCATGTTGTTTAGGCGGACATGGCCGTCGAACTTGGCGCCTCCGGGTGTTTCCGGTAGCCAAGCTGGGATGGCGTTTTTGGTAAGTTTGCGCATACCTTCGGCGGCCTTAACAACGCGTTCTTGGCCTAAGATGTTAGTAGCAACAGCGCCGCTCTTGAGGCCGAATCGGGCAATAGCAGTCGTTGCGGTAAAGTGATCCGCTGTCCATTTCGCTATCGGGCGGAATTTCTTGTATTTCGGCTCTCGAAGTTTCTTAACTAGATCACCAGTGTTGATGCCGACAGGGCAACGGTCGGCACATAAGCCCGTGGCAGCACATGTGTCGATACCTTGGTATTCAAAGACTTGCTCTAGCTCAGTCGCCTCGACGGTTTCACCAGCTGCTTTGCGACGTTGAAGTTCGCGGAACAGAACGATGCGCTGACGCGGCGATAGGGTGAGGGTACGAGACGGGCAAACTGGCTCACAAAAACCACACTCGATACAGCGATTCACAATGTCATCGGCAGCGGGCATGGGTTTGAGATTTTCGATGTGCGAATGCGGATTATCGTTGATAATCACTCCCGGGTTGAGCAAACCCTCTGGATCGAAGAGCGCTTTGATTTGTTGCATCAGCGCGTAGCCTTCTTGTCCCCACTCGAGTTCAACATAAGGTGCCATATTGCGTCCGGTACCATGCTCCGCTTTTAACGAACCTTGGTATTTGACAGCAACAAGCTCGGCCACATCATCCATAAAACCGCCGTAACGGTCGATCTCTTCCTGACTATCAAACCCTTGGGTAAACACAAAGTGCAGGTTGCCCTCTAGTGCGTGCCCAAAAATGATGGCTTCGTCATAGTAATATTTGTCGAAGAGCTGCTGTAAATCACGTACGCCAGCTGCGAGGCTTTCGACAGGGAAGGCAACGTCTTCAATGATGACGGTGGTGCCGACTTCGCGCACCGCACCAACCGCTGGGAACATACCTTTGCGGATGCCCCAAAGCGTCGCTACCGTCGTTGGATCTAGCGTGAATGGGACAGACTCAATGATGGTGTAATCATTCAGTGCTGTCATCACGGTATCAGTGTGACTGTCTAATGTGTGTTTACAAGATGCATGAACTTCAACTAGGAGTGCGGTGGCTTCAAGGTCTAGCTGCTGGATAAACTCTGGCATTCCCGGTTTATCCGCGACCGAACGTAGAGCACGTCCATCCATCATTTCAACGGCTGCAACCGGTGTATTGGCGATGGTTGCTACCGCTTTGCTGGCAGTTTCAATATCGGAGAACACCAGCAAAGTTGAGGCTTTGTATTTGTGTTCCTTGACCGTGTTATAGGTAATGTCAGCAATGAAACCTAGGGTGCCCTCAGAGCCAATCATCAAATGCTCAAGGACTTCGATAGGATCGCTGTAATCAACGAGCGCATTGAGTGCGTAACCTGTGGTATTTTTTAGACGGTATTTGTGAGCAATTTTCTCAGCGAGCTCACCGTTAGCCTTGGTCGTCTCTGCAAGATATTTAAGCCCTTCAATAAACTCAGGCTTGTCCGCTTTAAAGCGCTCGATACTTGCCTTGTCTCCGGTATCTACCAAGGTGCCATCACTTAAAACGATCTTCATACTATCGACAGTTTTGTACGAGTTTTGCGCGGTACCACAGCACATGCCGCTCGCGTTGTTTGCAGCAATACCGCCAATTTTACAGGTGTTGATAGAAGCCGGGTCTGGACCAATTTTACGTTGAAATGGGAGCAGGTATTTGTTGGCGTCGGCGCCGATGACGCCCGGCTGAAGGCGGATTTTCGCGCCTTCATCGAGGATAGTGTGTCCGCGCCAGTCATCCGTGAGAGCAATCAGTACCGAATCAGACACCGCTTGGCCTGACAAACTGGTGCCTGCGGCGCGAAAGGTAAAGGGAATGCTGTGCTCGCGACAACACTGGATAGTAAAAATCACCTCATCGAGATCTTTAAGGCGCAGCACGATCTGAGGGATCAGTCGATAGAAGCTAGCATCGGTACCATAAGCTAGGCGCTCAGCTTCACCTGTGATGATACGCTGGGAATCGATTCTTGTAGCGAGTTGCTGCTTGAGCAGTTCATAGTCGCGTGTGTGATTCATCTTGGTGTCCTTTATACGTTCTTATTCGTCTTCCAATAACAGTACGATCAACTGACTCGGGCCATGGGCACCGTAGGCGAGCGTTTGTTGAATATCGGCGGTTTTTGATGGACCAGAAATTAAAAGTGCATTGGTCGGCATGTAATGATCCCAATTGTTTTCTTGCATCACTTGCAAAAAGTGTCCGTACAGCGCTGACTTTTTCACGACCGCTATATGGCTTGGTGGTACTAACGATAAGGTGCGAGGCTCGTGCTCATTGGGCCACAGGACCAGTGCACCTGTATCTGCGATGCCACCCAGTGTATGGGTGATGCCGACATCAATGTCGTTAAAAAGCTCTGATTTCCAATCTTCTATCTTCTGGTTGAATGGCGTAACTTGTTTGTCTTGGGCTGCATCTTCGAAATCACGGATATACTCGCCTGCCGTGCCCATAGCAACGCGACTAAAACCGTAACTGTCCATCACATCACGCAAGGCTTGGGTAAGCTCAGAGCGTTGAATAGTTCGAACGTCGGCATGGTTGGCGCTCATCATGTCGACAAAGCGGTCGGCTTTATCGTCCATAGTGATATCTGGATGGCTGCCCCAAGGGAAAAAAGCTAACTCCTCCGCCGATTTTGGGCTCCGCTTCGCTTGCTTGAGTCGGCCAAGAATGTTGTCTTTGGCAAGTCTAGTGTTCATCTTGGTCTCCTCGTTACTGTTTATCGCTATTGGCTTTACTTCGTTCTGCCATGATCTGGTGTAGGGTTTGCTTAGCGGGCTTTGGACTGGTTCGACATTGTGTCCAAGCGCCGAGTTTATTCGGGATAAGGTTTTGCAACTTGGTCGCCATGTACGTACCAGTGTGATACAAGCTCGGATTACTCGCGGCGAATGCAAAGCCTTTCATTGCGGCGGTTTCAAGGCCACTGCTGGCGGCATTTTGCCCTTTTAGTGGTGGCGTCTCTTTTTCCGCTTTGTTTTTGGCTTCTTTACGTAGGCGAAGCAACATATCTGGGATCGGTATTCTTACAGGGCAGACTTCGCCACAGGCTCCGCAGAGACTGGAAGCGGTAACAAGATCTTTGGTTTTATCCATACCCAGCAAATGAGGGGAGATGATTTTGCCAATCGGGCCCGGGTAAACCGTGCCATAAGCATGACCGCCAATTTTGGTGTAGACCGGGCAGTGGTTCATGCACGCGCCGCAGCGAATACACTGTAGAGTCTTACGAAGCTCTTCATCGCGGTAGGCTTGACTGCGTCCGTTATCGAGCAGAATGAGATGTACTTCCTGCGGGCCGTCTTTTTCGCCGTTTTTACGAGGAGAGGTGATCATGTTGAAGTAAGTGGTGATGGCTTGCCCTGTCGCTGAGCGAGTTAGCGCACTGTATAGCGGAGGGACATCAGACAAAAACTCAACGACTTTCTCGATACCAGTGATGGCAATGTGCACGTTTGGCACCGTTGTTGACATGCGCCCGTTGCCTTCGTTTTCTACAAGACAAAGCGTGCCTGTTTCTGCAACGGCAAAGTTGACACCGGATAAACCAATATCGGCTTCAAAGAACTTTTGTCTTAGGCGCGTGCGACCTGTTTGAATCAGGCTATCAACGTCTGTAGTCGGTTTGAAGCCATCGAGATGTTGCTCGAAGGTGTCGCTTACTTCCTGCTTATTCTTGTGAATCGCTGGCATGATGATGTGAGAAGGTTTGTCGCCATCGAGTTGGACGATGTATTCGCCCATATCACTCTCTAAGCATTCAATACCGAGTTTCGCCATCTCGTGGTTCATCTCGATCTCTTCGCTCACCATGGATTTGCCTTTGATGATTTGCTTGGCATCGTGCTCATTCGCAATAGCGGCAATAATGGCGTTCGCTTGTTCTGGGTTTTCTGCCCAATGAACTTGAATGCCATTTTTGTAGCAATTGAATTCTAACTGTTCGAGAAGCTCAGGCAGTTTACTCAGGCATCGTTGGCGAATGGATTCGGCAAGATCTCTTATTTGCTTCTCTTCATCGGCGTCACTAAACGCTGTCTTACGCTTATCACGCAGATAATCCATCGCACCACGGAAGTTGGCTCTGAGCTGTTTGTCACCCAGTGCATTTTTGGCGAGCTGGTGGAACTGTTCAGGAGTTTGACTCATTGTGCATTCTCCTGTGTTCGTTCAAGAAGAAATGAAGCGAGGTGACGCCCTTTGATGGGGTTGCCCTGATACTCAAACGCGCCATTGATGTTAAGAAGGCATCCCCAATCGGCGCTTACCAGTGTATCGGATTGGGTTGCTTCGATATGGTGAGTTTTGTCTTTCACCATGGCTTCGGAGATATTCGGGTGACGTACAGAGAAACTGCCACCAAAGCCACAACATTCGCTCTCATAGTCTTGCATGCGAAGCTCTACATTAGAGAGTTGACTAAGAAGCTCTGTTGCTGTGACGTGGACATTCATTTCACGCCTTGCTGCGCAAGAGGTGTGCATGACGACACTTGTAGGCTGACCTTTGTCATCGAGTTTGACGCGACAAACGTTAACGAGAAATTCGGTGAGCTCAAACACTCGGTCGCAGAACGTATCGACTTGAGCTTGATTGCTGTCGCCCTTAAATAGGCGGCGATAATGGTGATGCATCATGCCACCACACGAACCGGACAATACAATAATCGGGTACTCTTCAGGAAACAGATCCATTTGGCTCTGCGCGACTTGCTTAGCTTCTGATTCATAGCCTGATGTGTAGGCAGGTTGTCCGCAACAGGTTTGTTTTTCAACAAACACAACCTCGATGCCTTGCTGCTTTAAGAGGGTCATAGCATCTAAGCCTGCTTCGGGGTCAAATACGTCTACTAGGCAGGTGGCATAGAAGTAGACCTTGCTCGGTTTAGAGGGATAGATTCGCATTGTATTGCTCCAGCACTAGACCCATTTTTTTGGGTTCCTGTTTTTATATAGACTAGTTGTAAGGTTATGAAAAATAAGCGCGCTTACCTTCTTGAAGTGTTTCACAACTTTGCCGACAGTCGGCAAGTGCGCCTTTGACTAAAACCTAAATCAGTTCATGAGTGCATCGGTAACATGGAAACCGTACACTAGTGCAAGTCCGATAAGGCCAGTGACAACTAGGTAGTAGAATGTAGGAATAATGGTTTTTCTCAATGTCAGACCTTCACGGCCCAGTAAGCCTACGGTGGCAGAGGCCGCGACCACGTTGTGGATGGCAATCATGTTACCTGCAGCCGCACCAACGGCTTGTAGGGCGATCACGGCGGTCGTTGAGATAGTGAGCGTTTGAGCTACCTCAAACTGGAACTGACTAAACATCATGTTCGAAACGGTGTTCGACCCAGCGATAAAGGCACCGAGTGCGCCAATAGTGGCACTCAAAGCAGGGAACGCTTCTCCTACTAAAGCAGAGGCAAAGTTGGCGGTGGTGACTGGCATACTTGCGAGATCGGCACCGTTTACACCCGAGTTAATGAAGATACGAACCATAGGAATGGTAAAGACAAGCACAAAGCCTGCACCAACCAGCGTTTTACTCGACTCACCAAACGCAGCCAGTAATGGTTTCGCAGAGCGTGATTGAATCATGACAGCCAATAGAGCAACGAAGACTAAGATCCCACCCGGTAGATACAGCGGTTGAATAGCCGTGCTAATACCCGTTTCACCAAGAATATTGCTAAACGACAGGCTCACACTGGTCAGGAAACCCTTGAACTCGCTACTCACGCGGCTTGCAACAAGGATAACGGCTAGAAGAACGTATGGTAACCATGCCACCGCCATTGACATCGGTTTTCCAGCATTTTGTTTAAGATCCATTTTTAGCGAACCAAGCCACTCTGTCGGCCATTTATCTTCGCTTTCAAAATCCCACTTTGATTTAGGAACTAGGAAGCCACGTTTGGCCGCGCTGACGACAATCGCAAGACCAATCAGACCACCAATTAGTGATGGGAACTCAGGACCGAGTAGAACGCCTGTTAATGCGTAAGGGACAGTAAACGCAACACCCGCAAAGAGCGCGAAAGGTAGGATATCTAGACCTTCCGTCCAACTGCGGTTTTTGCCAAAAAAGCGAGTTAGCATCATTGCCATCAGAACTGGCATCAGCGTACCCACACAGGCATGGATAATGGCAACGTTAGCGGTGATTTGCTGAAGGTAGAGATCCCACGATGCTCCCTGGGAAACTAGTGACTCACTAATGTTATGCGTATCTAGTCCCTTGTTCACACCAACGATGATTGGTGTGCCAACTGCACCAAAAGAGACGGGAGTCGATTGAATCATCATACCCATTAACACTGCGGCAAGAGCAGGGAATCCAATTGCAACCAATAGAGGTGCTGCTATTGCAGCAGGCGTACCAAATCCAGATGCGCCTTCGATGAAGGATCCGAAACACCAAGCGATGATGATGGCCTGAACGCGGCGGTCAGGTGATATATCGGTAAAGCCATTACGAATCGTTGTAATAGCACCAGTGTGTTTCAGTGTGTTTAGCAAGAAGATGGCGCCAAACACAATCCAAAGCACGGCAATGGTGATGCCGAACCCTTGGAAAATGGATGCTAAAACACGTGTAACGGACATGTCCCATGTAAATAGGGCGATGACTACAGTTAGGCCAAACGCAACGGGCATGGCTTTTTTGGCTGGCCAGTTCAATCCCACCAGAAGTATGGCAGCAACCACAATGGGAGAAAAGGCAACAAGGGCAAGTAAAGTTTCAGACATTAGCGACTTCCTTTTGTCTTGGCTGACTCTTGGTATTGAATGAGTCAGCCGTGTCGTGCTTATTATTTTTGTAATAGGGTTGTTAAGGTGGGGTAAATTTATCCCTTTCTTTTTTGGTGATATAGAGAAATAATGAAAATGATTATTTCCAAAAATGACATAAAAGTATGCGTGCAGACGATTTAATCCTGTTTTATCAGGTAGTAGAAACTGGGGCGTTCAGTCGTGTGGCTGAACAAAATAACCTTACAAATTCAGTAGTTAGCAAAAGAATTGCGAGGCTTGAGGAAGAGTTAGGGGTTCAATTATTATATCGAACAACGCGCAAATTAACGCTAACTGAAGCAGGTAAGGCGCTTGTCCACGGCGCTAAAAATGTGAAGCAAGCCACCCAAGAGGCTATGGAATCAGTTTCAGGTTATGGAGAGAACGTTAGCGGTCATATCAAGATGTCAGTACCAACGATTTCGGGTGATCTTATTTTGGCGGACGCTGTAGCAGAGTTTTGTAATATGCATCCGGGATTGTCAGTCGATATGTCGTTGGACAACCGCTTTGTTGATCTTGTCGATGGAGGCTATGACTTGGTCATACGCACTGGTTATCTGGAAGATTCAAGCTTGATTGCACGCCATATTCTGGACTCCCAGTGGGTGGTGTGTGCCTCTCCATCTTATATTGCAAAAAACCGCAAGCCACTAGAGCCGGAAGATCTTACTCAACATAACTGCTTGCAGTATGCCTATCAGACCACGGGTGCGTCGGAGTGGGAGTTTAAAGGAAGTAAAGGTAATTATATTGTCCGAGTCTCAGGGGCTTTTTCTACCGACAATGCGACAGCACTTCGCAAGGCTGCCTTGGGTGGGCATGGTATCGCTTATGTTCCAAGGTGTCTGGTGTACCACGACATACGTAATGGCCAGCTGGTGGATATCTTTCCGGACCAAGTAGGTAAGAGGCTGGGTATTTATGCTGTCTATCCTTTTACCCGTCAGCCTCCCAATAAGGTGAGGTTGCTGATAGAGCATATCCGTACACGCTACCTTGCGATTTCTCACTATTTTTGAGTATGAGTTTCGATAGTGGCCTGTTTCAACGGGCGACTGATCCACCAAGGGTTAGATTGTCTGGCCACTTCGTAATCACATTTCCGCCAAGAAAAATGTTGCCGTTGACAGTCATTGTTTTAGGGAATTGAGTGATTTTTGAACCGCCGATATAGAGATTACCTTCAATAACAATACCTTCGGGTAGCTCGGTGATAGGTGTTCGCACTACGCTTAAATCACCGTTAACCACCATGCCATTAGGGAGTTTTTCTATAGGTGTCTCGCTGAGATTAATGTATCCACCTGGAATAACGCCTTGCGGCCAAGCTTTGAGTTGGCTACCTAAAAAGTTAGCGTAACCTGTGATTTTGGTTCCTCTTGGCATGAATTCCACTAAACTATCTGAGGCATCTAGGCTACCTTTGATCTCAAGGTTTTGCGGCATCATTTTGATCGGTGTTTTGGCGATATTCAGGTTGCCTTTAACCACTAAACCATCAGGGAGGCTGGTATAAGGCTTATTGCGAAGATCCAAGTTCCCATAGCTGTCTAGATGGTTGAGAATTTTGTAGTAATCAAGCTCAATGGCACTTGTGCTGGGAGTGAGTAGCAATAGAGACAATAAAGCAATGGTGGATCGAAGCATAATGGTTTGGGTTCGTGGTAGTTTGGAACGGAATCAATTTGAAAACGTTAGGTAGTTTGCAATGGAAAAAACAATTTCACAATGGAAATCCATACGTGTTGTGATACTCGGCGCTGTTGGCGCATTGCTGGCATCGACAGTATCGGCGAAAGTGATTACCACGCCGGGTTCGGATGTCGGTGCTGCGGTACTGCTGTCCGACTCTAAGTTAGGGAAACGGGTTTGTTATTACAACGATAAAGCGTACTCATTAGGCGCGGTTATCAATGTTGAAGGTGTGGTTCTTCAATGTGTGGCCGAACAAGATTTTGAGATGAATGGACAGCTCAAATGGAAGGCATTAAAAAGCGAGCAATAATGCTCGCTTTAGTAAACTTGTGCTTTTCAAGTCCCCGCTAATTGCGGTATTAGCGCGCTAGAGAGCGCGTTTTTAGTTCAAAAATCAGCTTCTCTGCGCTCACTTCAAACTTAAATCGAGCTGTAAGCTCTTTACTCTCTTCAACAAGTTCAGACATTTCAAATTCAACGTTCTCTGACACAGTCTTTGCTAAATCGATGTATTTTTGAATTTCTGCTTGAAGCTGGACTTGCGATTCGCCGAATAATTGTACTTCTGCGACGTCATCGCCTTCCTTGATGATGAAACCCATTTCTCCAGCAACGCCGCAAGCGTCGCATACGGTTGGTTCTTCATAGGTGTTTGACATAACGATACCTCTCATAAAATCTGTGGTTATTCTATAACTGTGGAATTTAGGTATCCAGCAATAAATTCATTGCTCCTAAGCTAAGTGTTAGCAAATGATGCACAGGCTTAAGCATGATCCTGTGAACATTAGGTTTCATTTGATATAAATTGTAAATATCTATTTGTTTATCAATATTTTTTTAGTATGCAAGTGGTATGGCTTGTTTGTGATTAACTTCTCAAAAATGAGACTCCTGTACTAATGATATAGTACAGATTAGTACAAGCCGTGGTGCGAAATGGTAGACTTTATAAGTTACTAATCAATCACTTGATTTTTTATATTATTTTAAATGGTATCTGTACCAAGTATGTGTTTCGTGTATGGTTTGTTGACGGGTTGCCGTAACCTGAGTTTGAGCAAATTGATACATAAGTGGATAGAAAATTACATCGAGCACTGCTTTAATTATGGTATAGCATACAGCGTACGCAGATAACGATTAGAGAAGCTTAAGAAATGCCAAAGCGTAGTAAAGAAGATACTGAGATTACGATCCAGAAAATCATGGAAGCGGTCGTTGATCAGATCATTCGTCTTGGTTATGACAAAATGTCGTATACCACATTAAGCCAGCAGACAGGTATATCAAGAACCGGGATTAGTCACCACTTTCCTAAGAAGACGGATTTTACAGCCGCACTCGATGGACGTATCTTTAAAATGTTCGTCGAACATTTGGAATTTGAAAAAGGCATAGATGGATTTACAGGAAGCTGGATTGAAGCTCTTAAGAACCAAGAGTTTTTGGCGATCCTAAAACTTTTGTTCCATCACATCGTTACTTCAGAAAACTCACATGAGTTCGCTTCCAAGGGAATCGACCGCCTTTATAAGCTGGTTGAGACACAGTACGGTGAAGGTAGTGATAAGGAACTAGAATGGCTTATTGGCCGTTCGTTGATCCAGTTGACCAAGTAGTCATCGACTCATAATAATACTGCCCAAACAGTAAGATGAAAACCGCTCAAAGTAGAGCGGTTTTTTTATGTCTGAAGATTATCGAGTTAGAGGGCTATTGAGGTAACACAATCGGGAAGTCATGTGTTGGATGTTTAGTAACAAGTGAAGAGTATCCGTATACTCCTTCGATCAAGTCACTAGTGAGCGCTTTCCATGGTTCATTGTCAGCGATGATTTTCCCATTATCCAGAACAATCAATCTATCCGAGTACTGGGAAGCAAGGTTGAGATCATGAAGTACAACGACAACCGCTGCATTTTGTGTATCCGCTAACTCTCTAGCAATCGCCAATGTGTTGTGCTGATGTGCAAGATCCAGAGCTGATGTTGGCTCATCCAGCATGAGAATCTTTTGGTTGCCGGACTGGTGTAGTTGAGTCAAAACTCTCGCAAGGTGAACCCGTTGTTTTTCCCCTCCAGAGAGCGATGGATAAAGTCGCTGCGCCAAATGTTCTACGTCTGCTGTCCCCATATACCGCTTTGCTAATGAGCGTGTTGCATGATAGCAGAGTTCAAGGGGGATTGCCCCCAGTTCAACGACTTCAGATGTGAGAAATGGGAAGGAGAGTGTACTGTGCTGAGGCAGCAATGCTAAGTGCTTCGAGCGTCGTTGAGCCGGCCATTGGGTCCTTGGTTTACCAAAGTAACGAATATCAAAGTCAGAGGGTGTTTCTCCGCACAGCAGCTTTAGCAAGGTGCTTTTTCCAGCGCCATTGGGCCCAAGCAAGGTTGTAACTTGGCCTGCGTAAAGGTCGATATCGATATCGTCCAATATGACTCTGTTATCAAATCGCATGTTGAGCCCGCGTGCCGAGATGGCTATATCGTCGAGGCAAGTTTCCAGTGTCATACAATTTTCCCTTTTTGCTGAAACAGGAGATATAAGAAGAATGGGGCGCCGACAATCGCAGTTACGATACCGACCGGGAGTTCCGCTGGTGCAACTGCTATACGAGCGACCATATCTGCAGCAGTCATCAAAAGAGAACCCAACAGAGCGGACAAGGGGAGTAGTGTGCGGTGATCAGGACCCGTCAACATTCGCCCAAGGTGTGGGATAACCAGCCCAATAAAACCAATCAGGCCAGAGACGCTCACTGTCACGCCAACCCCAACAGCGGTTAACAGTATCAACTGTCGTTTGAGTCGTTGGACTGGAATGCCAAGGTGCTTGGCTTCTGACTCTCCAAGTAATAATGCATTGAGTGCCATCGCTTTCTTGTAAAAGAACCAGAACAAAACGAATAAAGTGGCTGCCGACAATGAAATCTTGCCCCAACTCGCACCGGCTAATGAACCCATAGACCACAATGAGAGATCTCTAAGCATCTGATCATCGGCAATAAAATTGAGATAGCCAATAGCGGCACCAGATAAAGCGCTTATGGCGACTCCAGCAAGTAACATGATAGTGACAGAGGTGCCAAATTTGCTGGTACCTAATCGATAGACCAAAATCGTGGTCAGTGCACCGCCAAAAAAAGCAAATACTGGGACAACCATCAACGCCATAAAGTCAGGAAACTCAATGCCTAGGGCTGCAAAGCCAACAATCGCCAATGCCCCCCCAAGTGAAGCACCCGCAGAGACCCCAATAATGCCCGGTTCAGCGAGTGGGTTACGAAACAGCCCTTGCATCACAGTACCGCAAACAGCAAGTATGGCGCCGACAAGCATGCAAAGTAGCGTTCGGGGTAGGCGAATATCATGAATGACTAGGTTGACATGAGGGGCTAGATCGTTGGTCTTTAGAGCTAGAGATTGAATGCTCTGCCAGAACGAGATGTTCATCGGCCCAACGGTAATCGAGTACACCGATGACAACACCAGCAATAACGCGAAGGCAGTAAAAATGAGAGTGTTTGAGAAATTTCTTAGCATATAAATCTTAAAGAAAACTGAGTGTTGAGCTTCGAAAGCTTTTAAGGGGTGGCACTCTATGGATAGAGAAGTGCGTTAATGCGCTTTGCCTCTTCTAGGCTTTTCAAGCCAAGTCCACCGACTAATGCATGCCCATCTACGGTCCAAATAGCTTTGTTTTGTCCCGCGGGTGTCGCTGATAGCATCGGCAGAGCTTCTATAATCGCTTCGATGCCACCAAGCTTTGCGTAGCTTCGACCACTGACAAGCACGACATCTGGTTGCATCTCAATAATGGCTTCATTGGATATAGGTTTATAAAATGCAATTTCTGTAGCCGCAGGATTGGTACCACCCGCTAGAGAAATAATGGCATCAGGAGTTGTCTCTCGGCCGGCAACGTTTGCAGGACGGCCTTCGTGAATCAGCAAAAACAAAACCTTTTTCGCCGTTACTTTTGGTTGATTTGCTTCTAACTCCTCAACTTGTTTCGCCACTTTTTCTTTGAGGGCGGTAGCGCTGTCTTCAGAACTAGTCAGTGCAGCAACTTGGTCAATACGCATGTTTAAACCAGTGATGGTTGGGGCGTTATCGACGACTTCCACCTCTACACCAACGCGTTCTAATTGGTCTAAGGTTGGCTTGGGACCCATTTCATCTGAGCCAATTATCATGGTTGGTTGAAGGGCGAGTAGCCCCTCTGACGATAATGCTCTGTGATAGCCAACTTTGGGGAGCGAAGAATCTTCTGGAGTAACGCTAGTCACATCAACGCCTACGAGTTGTTCTTGTGCATTTAGCGCGTACACAAGTTCGGTAACCGATGCACCAACACTGACGATTTTCTCATTGCCTGCAGCCATCGCCTGACCATATGTCAGGGAAAAAGCGGTGCCAACGAAGAGTATTTTTTTTAGAGCATGTTTCATTGCGAAAATCCTAAACAAACCATTTATAACCCATAGGTGGGTGTTTTTTGGGGGGCTAACGAATCGTCTTTGCCCTGAACTTGAATGGATTATGCATGCTAGTGAAAATAATATCAATTATCATTTGCATAATCATTTTGTGGCTATTATGATCTTCACCGTTTTAGATTAAGCCTTATACAGCAAGGCGTTGAAAGATATCGTGAGCAGTTATGAAAATTGATTTAAGTCAACTCAATGAGTCGCACTTTGGTGTCAGCACCCCAGATCCCTTGCGTTTTGCATTTGGGAAAAAGACATCTCCCCATGCTGGTGGAATGGGAATGTCAGTTCCCTCCGAGCAATATGAAGGGCTGTTTAACGACTTGACTGCTGAACGTACGATGCGCAGTAAAAAGCGTTGCTTGTATATTCATATCCCTTTTTGTCGTGTTCGCTGCACGTTTTGTAACTTCTTTCAAAATGCCTCCAGTCGTCGACTGGTTGACGACTATTTCGAGGCACTGCTCAAAGAGATCGAGATAAAGTCAAAGCTGGAGTGGACACAAAGCGGCCTGTTTCATGCGGTTTATATTGGTGGAGGTACGCCAACGGATCTCTCGCCAGATCAAGTCCGTCGTTTAGGAAAAGCCATTCATGCCTCTTTCCCATTGGCAACGGATTGCGAAATTACTCTGGAAGGGAGGACTAATCGATTCAGTGAGGAGATGTTCGATAGCGCGCTTGAAGGGGGCTTTAATCGCTTCTCTTTTGGTGTCCAGAGCTTCGATACCAAGGTAAGGAGAAGCGCTAAACGTCTGGATGATAGAGAAGTTGTAATGGAGCGTATATCCCAACTTGCTGCGCGTGATGAAGCGCCAGTGGTCATCGATCTGTTGTATGGGCTTCCTTATCAAACTCTCGAAGTATTCGAGCAAGATCTGAAGGATTACATGGAGACAGGCGCTCATGGTGTCGATTTGTATCAGCTCGTCGTGAGTGGCTCTGCACCTATGGTTGGGTTAGTCGAAAAAGGTCGCTCTGAAGCGCCAGCATCGTCTGCCGAGAAAGCGGAAATGTATAAACTCGGCGTTGATTTTATGGCCAAGCATTTCGTGAAGCAGTTAAGTGTCAATCACTGGGCGAGAGACAATCGAGAGCGTAGTCAATACAACAGTGTTGCAAAAACCTTTGCTGAAGTACTGCCAATCGGTGCTGGAGCTGGGGGCAATATCGGCGGCTACGGAATGATGCATCATCGCACCTTAGATGCCTATATGGAGGCAATGCGTTCAGGCAAAACAACGATTGCAATGATGAGCAAGCAAAGTCGTTATGAACCCGTATTAGCGAGCCTTAAAGCAGGGTTTGATAGCGGAGTTTTACGTCGAAGCATGTTAGTGAGCTTTGAAGGTGAAGATACTTTTGATTTGCTGACACCTCTGTTTGATATCTGGCAGCAAAACGGGCTTGTAGAGTTACATGACGACTACGTCGTGCTAACCGTCGCCGGTGCATTTTGGTCCGTTACGCTTGCACAGGGCGCAATTGCGGCCATCAACACAATGATTAAAGATAAACCAACAATGCCAAATGGCATTGGCCATGCACATTCGATGCTGGCCAAAAAACATCAAAAAGCGAAAACTCACGCTGCATAGGAAATACAATGACCACTGAATTGAAGCAAAACGTTGCAAATATCTTAGAAACTGAGCCGTCACTACTCCCCGCTGCGATTGCAGAAAAGCTGGGTGTCAGTGAGCGTGATGTTGTTTGTGCCATGCCAGAAGAGATGGTGGCTTATGAGAATGGAGACATTGCTCAGAACATTCTAGAGTCCATTACCACTTGGGGACCAGTGACAACGATTGTGCATTCATTCGGTTCTATCTTTGAAGTTAAGGCGCCGTTCCCAAAAGGAAAAGTTGCGCGAGGTTACTACAACTTAATGGGTAAAGAAGGTGAGTTGCATGGCCACCTAAAATTGGATCTGATTAAAACCGTCGCTTTGGTCAGCAAACCATTTATGGGTAGCGAAAGTCACTACTTTGGCTTTTTTGATGAAGCAGGTAACAACGTGTTCAAAATCTATCTAGGTCGAGACAAAAAACGTGTGTTGATTCCAGAACAAGTAGAAAGCTTTAAAGCACTTCAACAAAAACTGCGTGGCTAACACCGCAGTTACTAGAGATGACTGAATAGAAAATTTATTATAATTATTAGAGAAAGTGAGGTTTCAACATGGATCAACAAGTTAAGCAAGAGCGCCTGCAAGGACGTTTAGGCCCGGAAATCAAAGAGTTTCGTCAAGAGCGCAAAACCATTCAATTGGCAACGGTTGATCAAGAAGGTCGTCCAAATGTCAGTTATGCACCGTTTGTACAAAACCAAGATGGTTATTTTGTTCTTATTTCTCAGATTGCACGTCATGCGCGTAACTTAGAGCAAAACCCAAATGTGTCATTGATGATGATTGAAGACGAAACTGAGAGTAAGCAACTGTTTGCAAGAAAACGCCTGACCTTTGACGCCGTTGCCTCAGTTGTAGCCCGTGATACTGACCAATGGAAGTTGGTCGTTAGTCAGATGAAAGAGCGTTTTGGTGAAATTATTGACGGATTAAGTCAGCTAGAAGACTTCGTTTTGTTTAACTTGAAAGCGGAACATGGTCTGTTTGTCAAAGGCTTTGGTCAAGCGTATCAAGTGTCTGGCGATGACCTTGTCGATTTTGTACACCTCCAAGAAGGCCACCGTAAAGTAGCAGATTCTGAAGCTTAAACAGATTTTGGAGTGAAGAACCTTTACGTAATAAACGTAAAACCATTCAAACATTACTCCATCCAACACAGCGTCATCCCCTTGAAAAAGGGGATCTTTCACCATGAGTGACTCGCACAAATTGGGAGCATTACTCGCTGACAAAGATCCTCACGTGCGTGAGGATGGCGGTTTAATGTGTTCCGTACAAACTGTTATGGCCTAGGTTTGGTCGAGAAGCCGCCTTTAGTTCGTAAACCAATTGAGCGAGCAAAAGCACTCCAGTCGCAGCGAGGCCGACCAGTATACCGCCCCAGATCCCAGCAAGTTCATAGTGAGACATCAATAACCAAGCTGCGGGAAGGCCAAACATCCAGTAACCGATAGCGGTCATGATGGTCGGCAAAACCACAATTTTCATTCCACGTAGGAGGTTTATTGCCAGTAGTTGCCAAGCGTCAACGACAAAACAAAGTGCCACAACCCATATCAATGAAGAAAGCATATCAGTGAGCGTGTGTTCACCTTCGCCATCAAGTTGGAAAAGGCTGGCGATGGCTTCTGGCCATATAATGAAAACAACCGCGAGCACTGCGCTTAAAATAGTCACGAGAGCAAAACTGCGCTTTGAGACCGCTTTCACACCGTCTAGATTATCATTTCCGAACTCTTTACCCACTAAGATAGCAGCAGCTTGCGAGAAGCCGAAGTTGATGTTCCATGTAAAACTAAGACATTGCAGTAAGATCTGATGCAGCGCGAGTGCCGTAACGCCAATAAATCCAGCCATAAGCGTACCGCCGTAGATCAACCCCATTTCGAGCGCAGCGGCAATAGCAATGGGAATGCCCATCGACAGCAGTGGCAACATGAGTCGCCATTCGTATTCCTCTAGGTGAAGCCAAGGCGCGAAACGATAGTAGGTTGGGCGCTTGAATACCCAGTAACCATAGCCAATCAATACCAATGTGGCGGCTAGAGCTGTGCCAAGCCCCAGTCCGGTAATGCCCCAACCCAAATTGAACGCGAGGACGTAACTAAACGGTACGTTAAGGGACACGGTTGCAAGTGACATGATCATCACGGACTTAGCGTCGCCGTAGTTGCTGGTTAAGCCTCGTAGAATGAGGAGCAGCAAAGTTGGTAACATTGCCCACTTGAGTGTGTCAAGGTAGGTCATTGCTACCACAATCACTTCTTCTGGCTGTTTGGCCATTCGTAGGAAGTCAGGGGCAAAAACAAACGCTGAAGTCAGCACAACGGTTAGAAGTAGCGATAGCATCACAGCGCCTTTAACCGCGAGTCGCACTTGTTTTTTACCATGTTCAGGTCTCGCGACACTTTGACCGTAAGCAATGGCAATTAAGTTAGCAACACAACCAACGGTGCTGCCTGCAACAAGGAAAACAAAAGTATAAACAGATGCACCAAGACCGCCGCCAGCAAGGTCGCTAACGCTTAGTTGTGCCATCATCCAGACGTCAGTAAGTACCAGCGCCATAGCAATGAGCTGTGAAATGATAAGCGGTGTTGCGAGTGACAGAATACGCTTCATGAATAATCCCTGGTGATGGTATGCATATTTTAGATGCATACTTATGGTGTTCAATTAACATTTATGTCACTCTGTCATTACTTCAGATCATGTGATTAATTATGAACCCATATTCGAATATTCCTTACTCACATAATGCTTTAAAAGTGTTTGAAGCTGTTGCAAGGCTTATGAGCTTTACGATGGCTGCCAAAGAGCTGCATGTCACGCAAAGTGCTGTGAGTAGACAAGTGAAGCAACTTGAGGATGAGCTCAGTGCATCTTTGGTTATTCGTGGTCACCGTTCAATACAACTTACGCTAAAAGGGCAGGCGTTGTATGAAGTTCTGGGACGAAATTATGCGGCACTGCAGTCGTTACTTGATTCTTGGAAGGAGCCAGACGCCAGTAAAATTGTGATACGGGCTGCTCTGAGTTTCGCAACACGTGCCTTGCTACCGAAAATACAGCAGTTAAATGAGCGATTTCCCAGTTATGAAATTGCCGTCATTCCAGTGATTGATGAGGAAGAGAGCTTAGGAAAAGGGGACTATGATTTGTTTGTATTCACTACGCGCAACAGTAAAAACTACGAGAATGACCCTGAGATATTCTTCATGCGTGAAGAGTACATGGCGCCAGTGTGTACTCAGCAGTTGATAGGTGATAGACGTGATATAGAGCATCTACTTACACTACCTAGACTGCACCCAACTCTTGATCATCTTGATTGGAGAGCTTGGTTGAACAAGATCCATCACACAGACAGAAGTGTGCCCCGAAATTCCACCTTTTTTACGCTTGATCTCACGCTTAGCGCATGTCTGTCAGGTCATGGGGTCGCGGTAACCGATCTATTACTAGCATTACCCGAGCTGGAGCGAGAATACTTAGTCTGTCCAGAGGATGCTCGGATACATTCAAGCGGTTGGCGATATTTTTGTCACCAGCGAACGCAATCACCTATCGTTGAAGAGTTAGTGGATTGGCTCAAACAGGAAACTGTTGAAGAGCTCAGAAAGCTCGAGCAGCTTTCTGAGCGACATGGTTGGGGGCCGATTAGTGATTAGGAAGGCGCACTACTGAGCAGCAAAAACTCGTAGCCATAATCCCATCGGCGTCGTCACGCCTGTTGAGATGTTTTCTATTTTGCCTTTGTTGATCACAGCAATAGTTGGTGTAACGCTGATATTCCACTGGCGACTTATTAAGCCATTTGAATCGTTGATGACTGGAAACTCATATTCCTTGGCCTGCATATATCGATCAACGCGCTCATCGGTTCCTGAAGAGAGTGCCACCGAGACCACTTGATAGTGGTTTGAAAACCAATCTACTGTAGGGCTTACCAATTTGCATGCTCCGCACCAAGTTGCCCAAAAATAGAGTACGACCGGCTCTTCGTGACTTTGCTTAATAATGTTTACCGGAGCGTTATCCAAAGTTATTGCTTCAATTGCAGGAGCATCTCCTTGTGGCATGTTTAGGCTTCGGTACCAATCGATTGCAAGTGACACAAGGGTTATCAGGATGAAGATACTGACAAGCTCTTTGCTCCATTTTATGAGTGTAGGTTTCCATCCAGAAGGTTTAGAAGGTTTAGTCATTTGATGTTCCACTTGCAGCGTTGAGTGCTTGTGTGACACTTTCTGAGGTTAATATAACGGGTAGCGCAATCCCTTCTGGGTGTTTAGGACCATAGACAATATTGAACGGCACCCCATATCGACCATAGCTCTGCAGATAGCCTGTGACACTGTCACTTGATGTGGTCCAATCGCCTCGCATAGTGACGACATTAGCTTGTTGCAGGTTACTGTAGACTGGGTTTTGAAGGACGACACCAATTTTGTTGGCCTTACAGGTAATACACCAGTCTGCGGTAATATCAACGAATACTGTTTTACCTTCTGCTACCAACGTAGGAATGGATTGGGCGTCCAGTCGTTTCCAATTGAGATCATCGACAACCGGAGTCGACCAACTATCTGCAGTGACGCTGCCAATAATCAAACCGCCGCCTAACGCAAACACCGAAAAACCAGACATCAAGATGAGTGCTTTTCGTCCATAGACCTTTCCGATCAGAATGACACTTGTAAGGACTATTAGGCCGATAATCGCAATCGTTGCGGTTGTACCAATAAATGCGGAAAGCAAAGAGGTCAACCAAAGACCGGTTAATAACATCATTGCGCCAAACACAAGCTTGATTTTATTCATCCAAGCTCCTGGTTTAGGGAACGCTTTTACTAGTCCTGGAAAAACGGTAAACAGCAGCCAAGGAATGCTCATGCCAATGCCTAAAAAGGCGAAAATTAGCCACAGTTCAACGTAGCTCGCACCCAAGGCGTAAGCGACGGCCGTTCCAAGAAATGGTGCGCTGCAGGGCGTTGCTAACAAGGTCGCAAACATACCTTGAATGAAATGCCCGCGGTAGCTATGGTCACCTTTTGTGGCGAGCCAAGTACTCATCGAACTTGGTAGTTGAATGTTGAACAATCCAAGTAGATTGGCGGAAAACAGCAAAGTAACAACAGCCATAAGAATGATGAATCCGCTGCTTTGGAACTGAATCCCCCAACCAATCATGTGGCCAGCCATCTTTAATCCACTAAGTGCGCCTGCCAGCAATAGAAATGAGGTGATGATACCGGCAGAAGATGCCAAAAATGATAATCGAACTTGGCTTCTTGATTGGCTTGCACCTGAGATGATTGAGTTGAGTTTCATCCCTAATACCGGGAGAACACAAGGCATTATGTTGAGAATAAGTCCACCCAAGAGCGCAAAACCAAGCATCACAAAGAGTCCACCTCGATTGGGTATTGCCATTGGGCTTGTGGAAACGATGGTCGACGTTTCAGCCAGAACCAGTTCATCCGACACGGTAACCTGAATGCGTTTACGAGCAATATTGGCGTCACCTAGCCAGTTGCTAACGTCAAAGTTGGCGTAGAGTGTTTGTCCATCAATAGTGAGTTTAGGCTGAGAGAAAAACTCATCTGCTACATCTTTCCCATCAACAAGAATAAACGGTTTTTGCCAAGCAACCTTGGAATCAAGCTTAAGCGTTAAAGTTTGCGCTTGTTGATCCCAGTAGCTATTAGTCACTTGGACCTGTTCGCTGGTTTTTGGGGTTAGGCTCATACCTTGCCCAAACAAATAGGCCGCGTCGGAATCCAGAGTAAGCAAGTCTGGGTCGATGGTCAGTTCGATGGGGTAGTCGGTAATCACACAGATATTGGTGCAACTTGGCAAACGTAGGTTTGCTTTTAGTATAGCCGGCTTAGCTGGGTCACTAACCGTTACGATTAGCGGAAAACTCACTTTGTGTTTATAGCCTAAAGTGAGCACGCCTAACTGCTCATAGTACGCAGGTATCGGCCAGTGCCAATTGACGTGCTCTATGTTGATTGAGTCGCTCCAGTCAAACTCAGGCGCAACACCACCTTCACCGGGACTGCGCCAATAGGTTTTCCAATCTCCGTCTAGTTCGACATCCAGAACCATCTCCATTTGACGGGATGAGGGGTCGATATGCCCGGTGGACAGCACTCGAACTTTGACAGGTGGGTGCATGGGATCTGTCATCCAACCTGTCGATTGAGCAGAAGTGTTCACGCTGTAGAGGGCAGCGAAACTTGTTATAACGAGCATTAACATAATGCTTGGTAGCCGGCTCATTAGCGGGACAATAGGGCGTGCCATAGAAGCGGCGCGTTTAGCTTTAGTGTATGTATTCGACACGGTATTCTCCAAAAAGTGATTAATAGACCTTGGTGAATACTTTTTTATTCCCGAAATGTGCAGAGCGTTAGATGTAGCCGGTATTTGGTAGACTTCTCATCTGAGCGATTGAAGCGCTTATATTGTGTGAGAGGAGCAGAAGCTATTGCTATCAGTGCAATGAGAACCAGAAGAGGGACTAGATCTTCAATATTAGGAAGTGATTGAGTGAGTAGCTTCTTAGTGACAAAACACGGTTCTTTTCCCGAAGCAGAGTCGTGAACAAGTTTGTTTAAAGATTCTCTATCGAGTAACTCCGCTAGCTCTAGAGTACTTGTTGATGCTACTGAGGGCATTTGGATGTTGCTATGAAAGGCGACAGTGGTTTTTAGCGTACACAAACCCACTACCAAAAGGGCAGTGAGAAAGAGCAAAACGCGAAACGTAGAGTGCCTAAAGGTTTGCAATATCGTTCTCTAATTGTGAGAGTGGGGTGGAAACGCAGGTTTAACAGCTCCCTACGGTAACGTCTTACCGAAAAAGATCAAGTGAAAATGATTCTCACAATGGCTAGGCTTGGATTTGCCGATAGGCTGGGTTGATGTGCTTTGCTAAATAACTGCACAAAAAAGAGCAACGCGATGGTTGCTCTATTTGGGCTGCTTTGCCTAGGCGGCTTTGCTGACTAATCGCAAAATCGCTTTATTAATACCGATAAGATCATTGACGGACGTAGCGCCATTAATCGCATCAAGCAGTGATTCCTTGCTACAGCTTGGGATAACATCAATGTTTTTTACTTTTCCCTGAAGTGTGTTTTTCATCAATTCAAATTGTTTTTGTTCGAACATGATATTGAGCCTGTGACGTTGTTTATTATTTGCGTTGCGCCGCTATCTTACCTTCTTATTGTGACAATTGTTTGGTTTTTATTGCAACAGATTGTGGTTTGAGCGGCGTAGTCTCTCGACCGAGCGCTTATGATAGGGATTTATGCTAACTGATTCCAATGCGAACTGGCAATGAAACGGCGGCTCTTATAGGTGGTGCATATCCTAATTGAGACTCACTTCATTAACTGCTTGATACTCAAATTGTATTAGTAAAAAAGTTTGTAACCTGTTGTTAACGCTGTGTGTGCTGTTACAAGGTGTGCACGTATTTGTGTGATCTTAATCGAAAGAATCGTTGTAAGGTCGTGCTGACGAGAGATAAAAAAAGCCCCTTAACAAAAGGGGCTTGGTGGGAGAATTTAGCTTTTACTTACCAGAGAGCCAGAATACGGCATCATTCACCTTATCACTTCGCGGCGTACCCTTAGCGAGAATCTCATACTCAGTACCCGCTCTGAGGCCCATAAACGAAATGATTTCCTGCGTTGAATTACTTCTATCTAAAAGTAGGTAGTCGTACTCTGGATCGACGCCATCAAGGATCGCTTGCGCACGCTCTTTATCGACACGTGGTACAGACCAATCGTGATATAGGAAGAAAATCGAAGTCATTGTCTCTGAGAAACGAATGCTAGCAATACGATCGCGTTTCTCTTCTGGTACCTGTTCGACAAACGTCGCCAGATCCGGCTTCATATCTTTGGCAATATCGATCGCAGGGAATAAATAGGTGAATGCACTTGAGAAAAACAGTGCCGTTATAATCGCCATTTTACTCCACTGTGGCCAACCTTTACGTTCAACAACAATCATCAGAGCGATAGCTGCCAATGGGATCAGCGCTACTAAATGCCACGAGCTCAGCCATTCCATGAGTGCTGGTGGAATTTTATGTTCTGGAAGTAAACCAGACCAAAGAGGAACCACAGCGAACGCAACCAGTACAAATGACATCAGAGCAAGCCATGCGCGGCGATACCAGTCAAACCACTTGCCCGCAAAAGTCATCAAAGTATCTGCGATAATCAATGCAAACAATGGCATTAGTGGCGCCAAATACATAGAACGTTTTGTCACGGAGTAGGACAGTACGAAAATTGCCAATGCGAACCAGAATGCGAGGAAACCATCAACCCAAGAAAGCTGCTTAGGTTGACGTAACTTGTAAATAAAGTGGCCCAGCCAAAGTAGCAGTAAAGGTGTCCACGGTGCACTATATTCCAAAACCCCTTTTACGTAGTAGAAAGGTTTGCCAGCGTGGTTGTGGCCCAATGTATTCGTCGCTGAGCCTGTCAAACGGCCTACTTGGTTGTCCCAAAACCAAGCTTTCCAAAGCTCCGGAGACGCGGTTTTGTAGAATGGGTATATCCAACTTGCTGCTACCAAACACATAGTCGCAATACCGACAAGGTGCATAACGATAAACTGCCCCATAGGCGCGGCTTGCTCTGGAAACTTTTTGCGTAGGTGAAGTGCGCGTAATACTAGCGGCACCCATGAAAGGCCGATACACAGTACGATCGCAACAGGACCCTTACTTAAGAATGCCAATCCTGTGAAAGCACCGGCAACAATCAAGTAACCAAGCTTCTGGCGCAGGTAGGCTTCACTGAAGGCCCATGTAGCCGCAATCGTGGTAAACATTAACGCAGCATCAACACGAAGCCAGTGGAAGTTGAGTATAAAGCCTTCTAAGGTGCCCAGAACAGCGAGTGCCATCCATGCAAAGTTTTCACCTTTAAAAAGGTAAGCAATGCGATAGGTAGCAGCCAGCGAACCAAGACAAAGGAGTGAGAGCGCTAAGCGTCCTGCCATGATGGCATCGAGACCTGTAGCATGCATCAAAAGAGTCGAAATAATAAAGAAAACAGGAGGCTTTTCGACGAATGAAATACCGGCGAACTGAGGGATGATAAAGTCCCCAGTGAGGTACATACTATGAATAATCGCAGCTACTCGAGGTTCGTCTGGTGTCCAGACATCGTGATCGAAAAGACCACTAAACACCACGGCGAGAATGGCGAGTACCAGAATAAACTTCCAGTTCTGGTTTTGATCACCGGATTGCGTTGTTGACACTTTTTTTCTCCACTGTTGCTGCAAGTCAAGAGGCTTGCAAGCACCATGTTAAAACATTCATTAAGATAAAAGGGTAAATTCTAGTCAGCTAGAATTGATGCATCAATAGTTTGTATCTGAAATACAAGCGTATTTCTACAAGAATTGACGTCGTCCTGACAGGAGGATACCTTTCTATAAGTTAGCTTTATATGTTGTTTTTGTAACGATTGATAATTCTATACTTACAGCGACATGGGTATAAAGCGATAAATTGCCATTGCAAATGGTTCTCATGGTACCTACTGCCAAAAAATGTGATATGGATCTACTATTATCGCCAAGGTGATGGGGTTCCACCTACTTAACCGCCACTTGGCTGATGACTCCTACAGTTTCTAAAAACACCTGCAATATTCCCTTGCCCACGACTTTTGCTCTCGATGTTGTAAGGTATTTGGCTCAGTCTTATCACTTTACAGTTTGAACTCAATGACGTTGGACTCGCTTTCATTAATTATCTTCTTAACAAAGTCATCGACCGGCATCGGTTTGTCAAAATAATAACCCTGACCAATTTCACAGCCAATTCTAGCCAAAGTATTGGCTTGCTCTTCGGTTTCGATGCCTTCAGCAACCACGAGTAAATCAAGGTTATTGGCCATAGCAACCATGGCTTGAACGAGCTGCTGATCTTTGGAGTCGGTAATGATGTCACGGACGAACGACTGGTCAATTTTTATACCATCCACCGTGAATCGACGAAGGTAACTTAGAGACGAATAGCCGGTACCAAAATCATCTAGCCAAACTTCAATGCCACTTGCGCGGATTTCTTTTAGTGTTCGTTCCGCCTCATCTTCATCTTGCAGTAGTAAACTTTCTGTAATTTCCATGCGGATAGTGCGCGCAGGGACATGGTATTTCTCCATATAGAACGCGAACATTTCCACTAGGTTTTGTCGATAAAGCTGTTTGGACGAGATGTTAATAGAAACATGAAAGTCGTACGCAAAGTAAGGCATCCATTGCTGAATCTGGAAGCATAAACGCTCTATCAACCACTGACCAAGTGGCAGAATCATCGCCGTTTCCTCAGCGATCGGGATAAAGTCGGCCGGTGGAATTATGCCCAATACGGGGTGGCGCCAGCGAACTAATGACTCTGCGCCCATGATCCGGCCAGTCTTTAGGCAAACCAAAGGCTGGAACCAAAGCTCAAATTGTTGTAAATCGGCGAGGGAGCGTCGAAGTTCGCGCTCGATATTCGCTCGGTGCGTGACCGACTTGAGCATTTTTGGTGTAAACATTTTATGTGTGTTTTTACCATCAGCTTTTGCTCGATACATTGCAATATCGGCGTTTTTGATCAGATCTTCTGCCGTTTTACCATTTTGTGGATAGCGAGCGATACCTATGCTTCCGCCTACCACTAGCTCTTCATTTTCCATTAGAATCGGAGAGCGAACGGCAAGAAAGATTTTCTTCACTAAACCATCTACATCTTCTGTCGTTTTAAGATGTGGGATCAACATTAAAAACTCGTCACCGCCGATCCTTGAAATCATAGTCAGGGGATGATCGTTGGTGATTTCACGCGTACATGTGGACAGTTTTTCTGCTAGTCGCATCAGCAAAAAGTCGCCACTGTCATGACCATAGTTGTCATTGATAACCTTAAACTCGTCAAGGTCCACAAATAACACGCTAAACGATGTTGCAGGGTAGGATTTAATCGTACCTTGCAAGTGTTGAATGAAGCGGGTTCGGTTCGGGAGATCGGTTAGCGCATCATGGTAAGCTAAATGCGAAATTTTCTGAGTGCGCTGTTCAAGCTTTGACGCCATAGACTGAACGGCGATAGTCAAATTACCGATTTCATCTTGCCTTTTCATTGTGTTCATTGCTTGCGCAAGTTTAAAATCACCGCGTCCAATGGACTCTGCCTGCTCAGTGAGTTTAACCAATGGTCGGCTCCAGTGACGAGAGATAATGGCAGCCATCAGCGCCGAAAAAGAGAGTAACAGTACTGCCGCGCCTAATACTCCAAGATATAAGGCTTTTTGAGAACGGTCATTGGTAGATTCAATCAGTGTCGCCATATTGGCGATGTCGCGATCTACTTTGTCCAACGAAAACTCTAGATATATTCCACCTATGATTTCATCCGCAGCTTGAATAGGACGAATAATGACTAAGCGGTCATCCGAAAACTCATGCACTCGCTGACCTTGGCTTAGGACTGCGCTGACATCTTGGGAAAATGGCAGCTTTCGTCCAAGCATTTCTAAAGAGTGGTCACCGTTATGGAATACATGCCCTTTACTATCAAAAACGACGAGTTTTTCTAGCTCATCCATTTGAAGTAGAGGTTCAAGTAGATAGCCAGCCTCTTCTAAGTTGTACATATAGAGTGGATCAAACATCGACTCGGATAGATAACTTGACATCTGATCAGCACGTTTACTGAGCTCGGTGCGAAAGGTTTTACTGTTTTGCACAGTCAATTCGTGAAGCAACCTCTGTGAGTGATTGGATGCCAACCACAGATGTACTGCTGCACTGGTTAGTGTCATCACTACTGCTAGTGCAAATGTCACTAGCATATACTGCCCTTGTAGTCGTAACTTCAGCTTCATTGCCCGTCTACCTATTGAAACCACATGCGTTCAATTTGCATGCGGCTTTGATTGTAATCGGTGAATGATTGCAATTGTTCGGGGGGGATGGCCTCGAACTTTGAGGTTTTCTGAAACTTATACAGTGCGGCTTTTCCTTCTGTAGATTGATTAGCGTTGATTAAAGCGGTTTCGACGACTTCTTTAACTTCAGTCGGTAAGTCGCGACGCAGCAGTATCACACTGCGAGGCACAAATTCGGTGCGATAGATGATTTCCATTTCCGGTTTAATATGAGGTGGCATATCACCGGAGTCTTCCCAGTTGGTGTTGGCAAACGCCCCCGCATCCGCTTGACCATGCGCAACCCAAGTCGATAGGGAGATCTCGTCGGCTCTACGAAGAACGTCACCTGCAACGACGATGTTGATATCGTCAGGATTGGCCCCTTGGCTTGGAGAAGTTTGAGAACTGAGTGCTAATGGTTGTTTGAGTAAGGTTTGTAGTGGCATGTAAAAGCCCGAAGTAGAGCTTCGGTCTTCAAGTACCAATGTTTTTCCAATAAGGTCTTCAAGAGAGTGTATTCCACTGTCTTTGCGCGCAAAGAAAACCGTTTGGTAGTCTGCTTGCCCCTTTTTCCAGCGATGTAAGCGGATGTCGGCGCTGTGCTCTTGTTGAAGCTTCAATGCAGCAAACAGAGTCTCTGAAACCATATCGATCTCGCCGTTGTCTAGCCATTGGCCGAGTTCCATGATGGAGTTGGTAACTTTAACGCGTCCACCGACATAACCATAGGGAGCGAGTTGTTGACCGACGTACTTCGCTAATGGTGAAGTAAAGCCGATATGTTTTCTTGCTTTATTACTTAATACACCAACAGTGAACGTTTTGTTTTGCTCTGCGTGTAATTGGCTGGTGGTCGATGTTGCTGTGTTGAATGAACTAATGCTGATCTCACCGTAGCTGACCGCGCTGTAGCTCACGACTCCAAACCCTATAGTTATCGGCACTAGCACGCTCAGAGTCTTGCCAAGCAAGTTCTGGGCGGGGGCAACTATGGATCTTAGGAAGGAACTTATAGACATTACAGCAAGCCTTACGAATTACGATACAAATATACTAGGTGATAGCTCTCGACTTTCGAACAAAATGGATGCGTTAGATACATTTTGAAAGTGATTGATGGAACATTGCCTATTGATGTGGCGAGCAGAGCCTGTTCAAAAGCAAATTTTATTAACGGAACTATCTGTTATGATTCGGGATGTTAACATAATCATTCATCATGTGAATGTTTATATTGCTAAAAATAATCAGCTCATATCTGGTGCATGTCTCGCCTTTTGAAGTTGAGCCCAATAATGGATTAAACTTCGCGTTATCCATGTCGATATAGTGATTGGAACGGTGCATTACGGCGCCGGGATAATAGAGTAGGTGGTTTTTTGTGAGAAAGTTATTGTTGGGGCTCGGTGCCACTGTCTTGTTATTAGGCGCCGGAGGCGGGGTAGCCTATTATCTAGGCTATTTTGACGACTCTCAAGAAGCTCAAAACAATACCGCGGACAAGGTACCAGCACCTATTGTAGCGGTAGAGCCCACAAAGATAGGAGAACCTACACCAGAGCCTGAACCTCTTCCAACACAATATTATGTTTCACGCGCCGCTGAAACTGTATTCTTGCAGCCGGAGCATTCAGCAACCCCCGACGGAGTCGCTTACTATGGCGAGCAGCTAAACGTGATGGAACGACGTGGTGACTGGATCCGAATTGCTCCGATTTACCAGTTGGAAGAAGGTGCAGATGAAGTGTCACAGTGGGTCAATAGTGCGAACTTGTCGGTTGAACCTGTCAAGTTGTCGGGAAGTGATTGGTTCGATGTGCTTCAAAAATACATAGAAAATAGCGACCACTACATGAGCTTTCAAGAAGCCTTCCTTGAGGCCAGCACTCAACTCATCAAAGGCAAACAATGTCGACTTGCTGATTTTGAAGAAGTCGGCGGTTGGATCAAGTCAATCAATCATCAAGATAGGGTTTACTTTACCTACTGTGGTGGTATTGAAGCCGAACATAAGATCTATTTGAATGTTGCTAGTGGTGAGATTTTTTAGCAAACGTATACCACCACTACCATTAGCACTACCATTAGCACTACCAAGGCGACTGTTCTCGCTCCTTTGCTGCCGCTCGAGCCATCTCTTGTACACATTGCTTAAGTCGCTTTAGTGAGGTGAGGTCGCCATGCTCGATGTGCTCGATAGGGGCGTATCCATTGAATACCGTGGAATTATTGCGAACGTTGATGAAGTTATTAACAAAATGAGAGCTTTCAAACGCAGTGCGTAACAAGCCGTCTATTTCGACAATAAGATGGACGCGTTCGAATGTCGATGGGCTTACTGGCACGGTTGCTGGCGTGACCTTAAGTCGTGCGTGCTGCTCCTGTGAGAGTTCAAGTATGGCTTCGGTTTGTTGATTTGATGCACCCCAGCTATCGAGCACACTTAGCGCATACTTGATGAGTGTAAGTCTTTCATTCTGTGACAGTTCCATTACCTTATCCTTTTTACCACTCCTCGTTTGAATATAGATGCTGAGTGTTGTTACCTCAAGATGGTGTTCATTTAAGCTTGTCGTGGAATGGTTTAGTTTTTTTTATTTGTCTTCTAATTAGGTTAGGCACATAATGCGAGCCTATTCGTATTGAGATCGTTTCTTTGAGTCAGTTCAGTGTGTCATTTTTGCTTGCTTTTGTTGTCGCGTTTTTCGCGCCAATAGGGTTTGCTGCATCTGATACTAATGAAGGAGACCGTGTTGTAAGTACAAGCATCACTGCTTGGACTCAATCCGGCCGTTCTTACGACGAGAGCACTTATGAAGGAAGCTCTCATAACGATCACAACGACTCGATAACAACGCCAAGTCAACTGTCGAGTAGACTCGCGTCTAAGCTTAATCAGCGTTCGTCTCATTCACGTAAACCGAATCGACCAACGTCCAATTCATTAGGTGACCCTGACGCGCAGGGTATCCTATCTTCTTGGCGCTGGCTTAATAATGTTCAAGAGTCACGTGAACAAGAAGCGCCAGATTACACTCAAATCGCCGACTTAGGCGCCTCATGCTACGTTGAACAGTTTATTTGTTCAGCTGCATCAAAGCTACTTACCCCTTTTTATCTTCGTCACGCTGCTTCAAACCACCGTTTAAGTGGTTGGAAAGATAGCAATGCTTTATACGTCTATCTAAGCTCGCTCTACGCTTAATTCTCCCTTGTGATTTCTTAGTTACTAAGCTTGTGCTCCATATCGCACAGGCGATCTAGTGCATTTTATTATTTTTAAGTTCAGCCATCAGGCTGAGGGAAAACTATGCGTACAAAAAAACAACCCAGAGCAGTGTTGAATCAATACTCCACATGGAAATACCTTGTATTGGTGGTCACCATCGTGATTTTAGCTCTTAGTGCAATGCCATCATGGTTCGGTGAGAAACCAGCGATTGAAATTAAGTTAAGTCAGCAGAACACGCATTTAGATACGCCATTTAAAATCCATTCACTGCTGACAGGGCAAGGTGTTGAAACGACCTCTATCACTGTTGAAAATCATGTTGCTCAACTTGTATTTGATAATGAAGCTGAACAAACGGATGCCCGTGATGCGTTGGGTAAATGGGTGGGTAAAGCGGATACTATGTCTTACTCCTACACATCCGTTGCACCTCAATGGCTTCAAACGATGGGCTTTACTCCGATCAAACTGGGCCTCGATTTGCGTGGTGGTGTTCAGTTTCTATTGAATGTTGATGTGGACCAAGCGGTCTCTGAGCAACGTGACGCTGTAATTGATGAAATCAAGCAGCAGCTTCGCGATGAGCGAATTTTTGGTGTATCTGTGCGACCAGACGCGCACACAGCTATTCGTGTTACTGCCAAAGATAAACAAGGCGAAATCGCTGTTCGTAAGTTCGTTAATGCCACTTACCCTGAGTGGCAAGCCAAAGGGGAAGGTGATGCTCTGTCGATTACGATGAAGCCACAGCCTTACACTGAGTTTGAAACGCTAACCATGCAGCAAAACCTAAAGATCATGCGCCAGCGTATTGAAGAGCTAGGTATCACAGAAGCGATGGTTCAGCGTCAGGGTAGTACGGGTATTCGTATCGAGTTACCGGGTGTTCAAGATCCTTCTCTCGCAAAGCGCGTGATTGGTGCAACCGCTAGCCTCGCATTTCATGAAGTCAGCACGTCATCCAATCCAGTGTCGACCTTGCGTATTAAAGACGAGCAAGGTCAGTTTGTTACGCTGGTTAAAAAGCCAGTATTGACGGGTGAACACATCGTGAATGCGCGCGTGGGCTTTGACCAAATGAAACGCCCAGAAGTCGATATATCGCTTGATCACGCTGGTGGCAAGAAAATGAGTGATTTCTCGTCTACACATATTGGCAAGCCAATGGCAACTGTGTATCGCGAGTATGGTGTGAATGCCCGTGGTGAGACTGAGCGTAGTGAGAAAGTCATCAGTGTGGCGACGATTCAATCTCAACTGGGTAGCCAATTCCGTATTACTGGTTCGGGTAACCTAGAGGAAGCCCAACAACTTGCACTTCTGCTACGTGCAGGTTCACTGACGGCACCGGTCACGATTGTAGAAGAACGTACTATTGGCGCGTCGCTGGGCGCAGAGAACATACAAAACGGATTTGCGGCGTTGGCACTAGGTATGGGACTGACCTTGACGTTTATGGCGCTATGGTATCGCCGCTTGGGCTGGGTTGCGAACGTGGCACTGATTCTGAACATGTCTTGTTTACTTGGCTTGATTGCTCTGGTTCCGGGAGCAGTGTTAACACTACCCGGTATTGCAGGTCTAGTGCTTACTGTAGGTATGGCGGTGGATACTAATGTACTTATCTTTGAGCGTATTCGAGACAAGCTGTCAGAAGGTCGTAGCTTTGCTCAAGCGATTGATCAGGGTTTTAACTCGGCTGTGGCGACCATTTTGGATGCCAACATCACGACAATGATCACAGCGGTGATCTTATACGCTATTGGTAATGGCCCTATTCAAGGCTTTGCTTTAACACTTGGGCTTGGTCTACTCACTAGTATGTTTACGGGAATTTTTGCCTCCCGCGCTATCATCAATCTTGTTTGGGGTCGCGACACTCGTCGTGAGGTAAGGGTTTGAGCATGAAACAGTTTTTTAAATCGCACATTCGTAACGTTCGTTATTTTACAAACATATTGTCGATTGCTTTAGTGGTGTTGTCTATCGCTGCGGTGGGAATCCGTGGATTGAACTTTGGCCTAGATTTCACGGGAGGTGTGGTATCTGAAGTCCAATTGGGCAGTGCTACGACTCAAAGTGAGCTGCGAGACACCCTGGTGCCTGTATTGGGCGAGGGGATTTCCGTCACCAAATCGGGTGAAGAAGGTCGTTGGAGTATTCGTTACGCTGCAGACCAAGACGCAGCGAAACATCAAGCGTTCAAAGAAGCGCTAGCGCATGCCTATCCGCAATCGAAAGTGGTGAGCGACAGCATAGTAGGTGCTCAGGTTGGTCAAGAGTTATATGACCAAGGTGGCCTAGCTCTGTTGGTTTGTTTGCTGTGTATTCTTGGATACTTGAGCTTCCGATTTGAGTGGCGTTTGGCAAGTGGTGCATTAGCGGCTCTGTTGCACGATGTGATCTTAGTCTTGGGTTTCTTCGCGCTAACCCACATGGAGTTTAACTTAACGGTATTCGCTGCGGTTTTAGCGGTGCTAGGCTATTCGTTGAACGACTCTATTATTATCGCCGACCGAATTCGTGAAATCCTAAAACTGAAACCGAATGAGGAAACGGCAGACGTTAGCGATCAAGCCGTCATCGCCACATTCGCTCGAACCATGGTGACTTCTGGTACAACGCTCATTACCGTTGGGGCGCTTTGGCTTCTAGGTGGTGACGCGCTGCAAGGGTTTGCTACGGCGATGTTTATCGGTATTTTTTCTGGTACATGGTCGTCGATTTCGATGGGCACTGTTATCCCAGAATGGTTACATCTTGAAGCGAAGCATTATCAACCCGTTGAAATTGACACGGCACCTTAATCAACGACGGATTTAAAGTTGGGGCACCTCGTGGTGCCCTTTTTGATTTTGGCTGCTCTAACTGTCAGAGAGGTACTTACTCTCATCTACCGTATCAATTTGGCTTTGCTCTAAGAACTGGTTGGCGTAATCCATATACACTTTGCTGCGAACAAACAAACGAAAGACTTCGATATCCACATGCTTATCTAGCGCCATATTGTGCAGAATATCGAGTGATTGGCTAATGGTTTTCGCTTTTTTGTACGGTCTATCTGACGCAGTGAGTGCTTCAAAAATATCGGAAACCGCCAGAATTCGCTCGGGAATGGATAGTTCGTCTCCAGTTAATCGCCGTGGATAACCTGTCCCTTTCATTGTTTCATGGTGAGTGGTGGCGATACGCTCAACGTTTTGTAAGTCCTCTGGGAATGGAATGCTACTTAGCATTTGGATACCAGTGATCATATGTTCGTTAATTTTAAAGCGTTCTTCAGCTGTGAGTGTACCTCGTGATATGGTGAGGTTGTGCAGCTCGCCTAGGTTATACAGATGTTCAGGGACATCGACTTTGATGCCAAGCTCCGGTGGGTAAGAAATCTCACTGTGATGAGGAATAACATGCTCGATTTTATCGCTGAGGAGTGATTCAGTGACAGGGAGAGAGTCACTCTGCTGGGGCATGCGTTTCTCTTCTACCGGCGACAGGCCTAGTTGGTTATCGAAATACCGTTGCCACGGCTGTTTAGCAATCTCGATGAGCCTCTCTTTGTCTTGGTCAATTAAAAATTCACCACCGATATTGATGTTAGCAACAAACGCAAACTGCTCGCGAAGCATTTGTTGGCGGGCTTGGAGCGTTTCGATGATTTGCTGTTTATTCTCTGGCGCGTCAATTTCAGACTTCAGTGCCTCAATTTCTGCATCACGCCATAACACTTCAAAGCGAGTTCTGACTTCATTGATGCGGTTGTAATTGGTTTCAAGCTTAGTCCCTTTATCTACGACGTATTCTGGCGTGGTTATTTTGCCGCAATCATGAAGCCATGCGGCTATCCTAAACTCACGGCGCTCCGCGTCATTTTTAAAATGGAAATTCTCAAACGCGGGATCTTTCGCCTGTTCAGCCGCGTCAACCAACATGAGTGAAAGTTCTGGGACGCGCAGGCAGTGCCCGCCTGTATATGGAGATTTGCTATCAATGGTTTTCGCAATAAGTTGGATAATCGATTCTATGAACGCCTCTTGTGATTGCTGATATTGATTTAGGGATTGAGACATCTCGTAGATAGCGCGAGAAAGCTCGTCCACTTCACGAACAGGACTGCTGTATTTTTTGACTTGAGCGTATTGACGACGTTTGACTTTGTCAGTTTCCTTAACGAGTCGATATATTGGAGCCGATAGGGGAGTACTGAAATACCAAACAATAGGTACCATGATCACCAGTGCCGCGAGCGTCCAGATTACATTGTAGATGACGTACTTATAGACATTGCCAAGCACTTTTTCTTCGGGTAACGAGATGATTAGGTATTCTTCGGGTGTTATATTCACTTGATCAACGAAAACATAACTTGGCTTATTGTCGATATCAATGGCAGTGATATCACCAAAACTCGCAGGATCGGCGAGACGAGATAATAACGTTTCGTTGTTAATGTGTCCCAAAGTTTGTCTTGGGGCTGCAAGCCAGCGAGATCTCAATTGTTCTACTACGCCAAGATCGACTAGGTATTGAAGAGACTGGTTGATAAGCGAGACATATGGACGCAGTTCCTCTCTTGCAGCAAAGGTAAAGCCTTTCGGTAAAATACTATCGTCGGCAATAGTCCGAAGAATTAAATCTCCTTCATCATGGCGTTCTAGCTTGTTGAAGAGGATCGCCCGATTGTCTAACACTGCACCTATTCTTTGCTCTTTAGCATCCTTTATTGCGTCGCTGTAGGTATTATATCGATAAACAGTAATATCAGGATACGCATCGATGAGTTTTTGCGTCACTGACCAGCCATCAATCATACCAATGGTTTTGCCGGACAGATCAGATAGTGAGTTTATCGGTGAGACGTTTCGGTGCGAGATCACTGCATAGTCGAGCTCGTAGAGTATATCGCCTTCAAGGTGTGAATCGCTGATGGTGTTGCTCGTTGCGATAGACTGAAGAATATCAATATTTTGTTTTTGGAATCCTTCGACGAGCTCGTTCCAATGCAAACCATTGATGTATTGGAACTGTAAGCCAGTTGCATCGGAAATCAGTCTAAATAGATCGGGTGCTAATCCAAAGGGCTGACCGCTCACAGCAAAGTCGATAGGCTCCCAATTGAGCTGGTTAGAAACGGTGAGTACCGGAGCATTTATCACAGTGGTGATTTGATCGTCACTCAGCGGCATAGTGCCGACGTAAGGAAGGTTATTACCCTTTGAATCAAAATGATTGCCTCCGATAATTCGACCATCGAAACTGCTCACATAAACTTCTGCTCCCTTAAGAAGTTCGACATCTTCTAAAGACCGCTCAAAATGACCACCAAGCTCTGCCAGAGAGATATCGACACCAATGACAGCATTTCGCCCTGGTAAGCGTTTGGAGAAGGTTTGCCCAGTGATTCTGATGTTGTGGAACAGATAGGGTTGAGACTTACTCACTGAATCAGGTTTCGCACGTGTGTACCAGCCACGTTCGGTTGGATAGTAATTGCTAATACTGGTGACTTTTCGGCTAAGTTCTAGGTTGTCGAAGAAATATCGAGTGCTTTTGATTCGGTTATTGCTGTTGGTCTGGTGTTCAACCACCATCCACTTTTCGCCTTCCATTAAGTCAAGCTGCCCGCGGATATATTCAGGTTCTAGGTTAAATAACTGAACAAAGTGGTCATCATCAAAACCGACATAGATACTGTGCAAAAATTCGTTACCAACAAAAGCAGCACCGAACAATTCGATCAGCTCTGCAGTGGTTTTTTTTCCTGGTGTGGTTGAAAGCAAATAGGCCAATTGATTGGTTGTATGTTCTCCAACATGATCAAACTGTTCGAGGCGGTCGGATACAATGGAAGAGACAAGTTCAAGCGTTTCGAGCGCAGTATCAACTTCTCGTTGTTTGGTTAGCGAATAAATCACGGTGGCAGACAGTATCGCAGTGGCTGAGATCGCGATGATAAAGAGCAGCGCTACTGCGCGGCGAATAGAGAATTTTTTAAACCCACTGGACTGTTTAGACATGGACAAGCGAAACCTAGTTGAGGCCAAGGTTCCCCTGCACAGTATGAAAGAAACCTGACTCTATTTATCTAATTTTATTGATTTATTTAAATATAGTAGACATTTTCGTTTGCGAATAAAAAAAGCCTCGCGAACGCGAGGCTTAATGATAGTTTTATCGTGTTTATATCTCTTTGTCTTTGCCAAGAGAGAGCAGCCAAAGTGATACCGCTGCAACCCCGACAAATCCAGATAAGATGATGACCGGCATTGCCGCGTAGCCAAGCACGTGCCAAATAACCGATTCTAATGTGCTCATTCAGTGCTCCTTTATTGCCAGCCTTCAACGCCTTCCATATCAGGTAGACGGTGTGCGATACCTTTGTGGCAATCTACACATGTCTTTTCGCCTGATGCTAGCGCCGTTGAGTGTTGTTGTACGCTTCGTGGACCTTGTTCAGAGAAGTCCATAAAATCGAATTCGTGACAGTTTCGACATTCTAGTGAATCGTTACCCTTCAGTCGTGCCCATTCACGTTCTGCAAGGTGACCACGTCGAGCTTTAAATTTCTCTTCCGTACCAATAGTGTCGAGTACGTAGTGAGCGAACAGCTCTTTTGATGCTTGAACCTTACGAATGATCTTATCTGTCCAGTTATGTGGAACGTGACAATCAGAACAGATAGCACGAACACCAGAACGGTTTGACCAGTGAATGGTTTCCTGGATTTCCGCTACGATAGGAGCATGACAGCCCGAGCAAAACTCCTCGGTGTTGGTCATTTCCATACCCGTGTTAAACGCACCCCAAAACAAAAGTCCGCCAGAGAAGCCGAGAAACAGAACAACGCCTGCCGCGACTTTACTTGGTGACTTAAGACGTTTCCAAAACGCTTTTAAAAATTTCATATATAGCCTCTCTCTACTTCAATTGGCTATTCAGTACGCAATGAATCAACGCGCTCAAAGTCGTTGCCAACCAACGGTTGAGCATCAACTTGAGGTACGTGGCACTGAAGACAGAAGTAGCGACGAGGAGACATATCAGCCAACACAGCGTCTTCACGGTTCATGTAGTGAGTCACACTGATTTTGGTTGCACCTGCTTCTTTCGCATTTTTCCAGCTATGGCATGCCAAGCACTTGTTCGCGTTAAGCGATACTTCATAGTTACGAATTTGGTGAGGGATCAGTGGAGGCTGATACACATATGAACTCTCTACCAGTTGGTCTTTAGGTGTGTGTTTGAAGTCATCCGCAGGACGAGTGTCTTCAAGGTTTGTACTCCCACGAAGTGAATCTAGACCACCAGTTCCACCCGGGTTATTCAATTCTGCTTGTGCTACGCCGGCGATAAGTGCACCAACAGAGAGAATAGCAACAATCATTTTTTTCATTTTTGTTTCTCCGCCTTTAGGCTAATTCTTCGATGGCTACTCCATATGGAGTAGCCGCTTTGCTCATTCGTTCTCTGTTAAGCCAATTTAGTGATCTTAACAGGGCACTTCTTGAAGTCTGTCTGTTTGGACAGAGGATCAGTCGCATCGAGAATCAACTTGTTGATTAGGATACGAGCATCGAAGAATGGTACGAATACCAAACCTTGAGGTGGACGGTTACGACCGCGTGTTTCTACACGTACGCGAACTTCACCGCGTTTGTTTGCCATGAGAATTTCTTCACCGCGGCGAACACCGCGAGCCTTGGCATCCTCTGGGTGCATGTAACATACCGCATCAGGGACTGCTTTATACAGCTCAGGAACACGACGAGTCATGGTACCTGTGTGCCAGTGCTCAAGAACACGGCCTGTACATAACCACAAGTCAAACTCTTCGTCTGGCACTTCTGGTGGCGCTTCGTACGGTGCTGAAATAATCAAAGCTTTGCCGTCTGGCTTGCCGTAGAAGTCCCAACCTGAACCTGCTTTCGCATATGGATCTGAACCTTCTTTGTAGCGCCAAAGTGTTTCTTTACCATCAACCACTGGCCAACGTAGACCGCGTACTTGGTGGTAAACATCGTATGGTGCTAAGTCGTGACCATGGCCGCGACCAAACGCTGCGTACTCTTCGAAAAGACCTTTTTGAACGTAGTAACCGAAGTGGTGTGCGTCATCGTTCAACTCACGAGCTTCTTCGATAGGGTACTTGTCGACTTGACCGTTCTTAAACAGCATGTCGTACATTGTTTTGCCACGGTATTCTGGTGCTTTCGCTAGAAGCTCTTCTGGCCAAACGTCTTCCATCTTGAAGCGCTTTGAGAACTCCATTACTTGCCATAGGTCAGACTTCGCTTCGCCCACGGTTTCAACTTGCTGGTACCAAGCTTGAGTACGACGCTCTGCGTTACCGTAAGCCCCTTCTTTTTCAATCCACATAGCCGTTGGAAGAACAAGGTCAGCCGCTTGTGCTGTTGCTGTTGGGTATGGGTCTGACACAACGATAAAGTTCTCTGGGTTGCGGTAACCAGGTAGACGCTCTTCGTTGATGTTTGGACCTGCTTGCATGTTGTTATTACACTGAACCCAGTAGCAGTTTAGAACGCCGTCTTTCAACATGCGGTCTTGCAGAACTGCGTGGAAGCCAGGTTTCGGTGGAATGGTACCTTCAGGCAGTTTCCATTCTTTCTCAGCAATCGCACGGTGTTTAGGGTTTGCAACCACCATGTCCGCAGGTAGACGGTGAGCAAAAGTACCTACCTCACGAGCAGTACCACATGCTGATGGCTGACCTGTTAACGAGAATGGGCTGTTACCAGGAGTTGCGATCTTACCGGTTAGTAGGTGGATGTTATAAACCAAGCCGTTCATCCATACGCCACGAGTATGTTGGTTCATACCCATTGTCCAAAGTGACATCACTTTAGTGTTTGGATCAGCGTATTGTTTCGCAAGTTCAATCAATTTCTCTGGCTCAACACCTGAGATTTCTGACGCTTTTTCTACTGTGTATGGAGCAACAGACTTCTTGTACTCTTCGAACGTGATATCGCTCATGTTGCCAGAGTTAGGGTTTGCTGCCGCTTTTTGCAGTGGATCGTCATCGCGCAGACCGTAACCGATATCGGTGTCAGCTTGCTTGAAGTTGGTGTGCTTGTTTACGAAATCCCAGTCAACAGCGTCATTTTCAATGATGTAGTTAGCAATGAAGTTTGCGATCGCTAGGTCAGACTGAGGATTAAAGATGTAACCGTGATCAGCAAGCTCGAATGAACGGTGGTAGTACGTAGAGAGCACGTTAACGCGAACATGAGGGTGGCTTAGACGACGGTCGGTAATACGAGTCCATAGTACTGGGTGCATCTCTGCCATGTTTGAACCCCAAAGCACGAATGCGTCAGCGTTCTCGAAATCATCGTAACAACCCATAGGCTCATCGATACCAAAGGCACGCATGAAACCCACTACCGCAGACGCCATACAGTGACGTGCGTTCGGGTCGATGTTATTTGAGCGGAAACCTGCTTTCATCATTTTTGCTGCAGCGTAACCTTCCATGACGGTCCATTGGCCAGAACCGAACATACCGATGCTGGTAGGGCCTTTGGCTTTGAGAGACGCTTTCCATTTCTCAGCCATGATGTCGAATGCTTCGTCCCAAGAGATAGGCGTAAACTCACCGTCTTTGTCGAACTTGCCATCTTTCATACGAAGTAGAGGCTGTGTTAGACGGTCATTACCGTACATCACTTTAGACAGGAAGTAACCTTTGATACAGTTCAAACCCTTGTTAACTGGCGCTTCAGGGTCACCTTGGGTCGCAACAACTTTACCGTTTTGCGTCCCTACTAGTACAGAACAGCCTGTACCACAGAAACGACAAGGTGCTTTATCCCAGGTAATTTTTGTTTGGTCGGAGCTAGCAATCAGGTTGGTTGCTGACGCAGGAAGGGTAATACCTGCTACAGCCGCCGCTGATGCCGCTGCGTTCGCTTTCACGAACGCACGTCTTGTCATTTTCATACTTCACCCTCTAATTGGGAATGGTTACTTCCAGTGTTGTTTTGATCGTCATCTAGTCCTGTCTCGATTTGGTGAAACACCAAGGCGCAGGTTAGGACGTTAGGTAAGTTGTTGATAGCGTCGATAGTGTCAGTGACGAAACCTTGATTCTCAGTCTCAAGGACGACAACAATCTTGCCTTCTTCACTGTCTCCATAGATCTCCGCGTTATCGAATTTTTCGATTTCGCTCTTAACTTCTTCAAGGTGTTCTGCCCTGCAGTTAACTACCAAGCTTGAGATATGTACTTCGTTTAGTGACATTAAACGGTGTTCTCTTTGTTATTTTTAATTCTGTTTTTAAACATTGCTCACTGAGATAGAAGAGGTAGGGCACGGAGACACACAGGCTCCACATCCATTACAATCTGCTAACTCCAATTGAGGTAACGCGACACCACCTGCACGTAACTTAAACGTAATCGCCATTGTTTCACAGCTATCACCACAGCTTCTGCACTCAACATTGTTATGTGCTAAGCATGTGTCGTTAATGACGGCTTTGGCGTTCCATGGTTGTGTCTCGATACCATTAAATATAGGCTCTGGGCAGATTTCTGCACACTTGTAGCAAAAGGTACATTCATCAACTGTGAAGTTGATAGCGGGATAGCCGCCGTCACCTTTATAGATAATTCCTGTTTCACAAACTTCTTCGCATTTTCCACAGCGGGTGCATAAGTCTGTAAATTGTTCAAGATTGTTGACCCAAGGGAGTCTGATTTGAGTAGAATCGATGGCTTTGCGTCTAAACAAGCGTCGTTTTGCAATATCTACCATTCATGGCACCAATGAAATGTGTAATAACAAGAGTGTAGCAAATCCCATCTGTTAACAATCTTTAATTAATAGTCATATGAATTGTAGTTTTCGACACATTTGTATAAATACCTCCTAGGAGGTAATTGAGTGTTAAGCTTGTTTTGGATCAATAAATTACTGACAATAGATAGATAGTGTTGCCTTCAACTAAAGCCTATTGGATACGAAGGTGTTTGCGGGCATTTGATAGTTTGATGAGATGAATGGATTATGAAAAAACCGACAAAATCCGTCACTGGTACTATCGCGAAGGCGATGATTTTAATTTTGTTGCTCTCGTTAATCACAACCAATTTCGCGATTTTGACCTTAGCATCGAGTTTGAACGATGCAGAAGCGGTCAATGTGTCGGGCTCTATGCGAATGCAAAGCTATCGATTGGCAAACGACATTCAAATGGATTCACCTGAGTATCAAATCCATGTGGAGCAATTTGAACGTTCCTTGTACTCACCCTCTATGAAAGCGCTCCAATCTTGGGATGTGCCAGAGGAAATTACTCAAGATTATTATCAAGTCATCATACGTTGGCATGAACTCAAGAAAATCTTGATGAGCGAAGACCGCCAGCAATATTTGCACCTGGTAGCAGACTTTGTAGATGGTATTGACCACTTCGTACTGCAGCTTCAGGAACATTCGGAAAACAAGCTGATTCGTTTAGCGTGGGCGGGTGGTATAGGTTTGGGCGGGATCCTTATCGTTGCTATCTATGTAGTATTGTTTGTACGTAAGCAGATTGTAAGGCCGTTAGGCCAGTTAATTTCAGCCAGTGAGCAGATTCAAAATCGCTACTTTGATGTGAAGGTTGATCTACGGTCTGACAATGAGCTTGGTATTTTAGGCCGTGCTTTCAAAAACATGGCCGATGACTTGGGTAAACTTTACCGAGGGTTAGAGGATGCGGTAAATGAGAAAACACATAAGTTGCAGCATGCTCATCAGTCATTGGAAGTGCTTTATCAATCGTCCCAAGAGCTCACAGCCACACGTATATCTCATGAAAACTTCAGAGCCATCCTTAGTTACATCTACAGTATTGAAGGCATAACGGCAGTTGAGCTTCAAGTTTCTGAAGTAGAGGGCACACCATGGGTAGCCAGTGAAGGTCGATTCAATGGCAATTCTGAACGCATTAAGACTCTGAGACTCGATGGTGAAACCTTAGGGCAATTGCGATATCAAATTGGCTTGCCTTGCCCTGATGAACAGCTAGTGGACAACTTTGCGCAAATTTTAGCGCGGGCGGTTTACTACAATAAATCACAGCGGCAGACCGAACAGCTTATATTGATGGAAGAACGAGCGACAATCGCGCGTGAGCTTCACGATTCTTTGGCTCAGTCGCTGTCTTATTTAAAGATACAGGTTACACTGCTCAATCGCTCTATTAGCAAGGAGTTTGGCAGTCTTGAGGGCAGCCGCTCTGCTGTCGTGCTCAAGGATATACGAGAAGGTTTGGATAATGCTTACATCCAGCTTAGAGAGCTACTTACTACATTTAGGCTATCAATCAAAGAAGGCACGTTTGGAGAAGCGTTAACAGAAATGCTGAATCAACTCGATAGCCAAACCTCCGCCGATATAGCGTTAGATAATCAAATGTCATCTTTGGAGCTAGGTGCCAATGAGCAAGTGCACATACTGCAGTTGATTCGAGAAGCTGTGCTAAACGCGATTAAACATGCACAAGCCTCAAAAATTCAGGTCTCCTGTTTAGACGAAGACAATGCAGTGGTAACGGTAAAAATAACCGATGACGGCGTAGGGTTCGATCAAGCGATGGAGAAGTTGGATCACTACGGAATGAGTATAATGAAAGAACGTGCAGCGCGCTTAAACGCAGATTTTTCGATACATTCTGTGAAAGAGCAGGGGTGTGAAGTGCGATTCACGTTTCAACGAATAGATGCAGTATAGAATGTTTTCTGTACCGCAAAAATATAACCAAGCTAAGGAGCCACTCAGTGAGCGAATGTAAAGTCATGTTAGTCGATGACCATCCATTAATGAGGCGCGGAATTGGTCAGTTGCTCAGCTTTGAGGATGACTTTGAAGTCGTCGCTGAAGCTAGTAATGGCTCAGATGCTGTAGCCTTGGCCAAAGAAATAGAACCGGATTTGGTGCTTCTCGACCTCAATATGAAAGGCATGTCGGGTCTAGATACGCTAAAAGCGCTTCGTGAAGATGATTTCCAGGGCTTTATTGTCATCCTGACAGTCTCCGACATTCCTGCCGATATCGATTCGTTGGTGAAAGCCGGTGCCGACGGCTACTTACTAAAAGACACTGAGCCAGATGAGATAGTCGAACTGCTTCGTGGTTTAAGTGATGGCAGCAAAGCGTTTAGCGGTGCGATCAAAACGTATTTGAGTGAGCGTGCGAATGTCAGTGATGTGTTTACCACACTAACAGAAAGAGAGATGCAAATTCTTAAAGAGGTAGCGAAAGGGTTTAGGAATAAACAAATCGCAGACCGCTTGTTCATCTCTGAATCGACAGTCAAAGTACACATGAAAAGCTTGTTGAGAAAGCTGCAAGTACCATCGAGAACAGCTGCAACAATTTTATATCTAGAGCGTTATGGTGAAGCTAAATAGCGCTGATTGAGCTGCTGCGTTCAAACAAGTGATGAACCCAATTCCCGACCTAGAGTCGGGAATTTTTTGTACATATCGATACCTATCTGACTATTCTGTCGCATCACTGGTCAGTCATATCTCTGGGATCCACGGATAAAAAAAAAGCCCCCACCATTAGGTGAGGGCTTGATAGATTTTAGTGTGTTGTTACAGCTTCTTAGAAAGCACACCAGTCAATGCGATGATGCCGATACCCATCAGCATGATAGGGCCCTTGCCGCTGTCGAAACCGCTAGAGATACCTGCCAACGCTACGATAGCTACTGCTACAGGGATAACAAACTTAACTAGGTTGTACCACAGACCGAATAGTGGGAATTTAACTTCACCATCGTTAGTGATCTCTTTCTCTAGTTCTTCGCGGCTTAGTCTCCAGCCAGCGAAGATACATACCAACATACCGCCAACCGCTAGGAAGATCTTATCCGTCATTAGGTCGAAGATATCAAACGCGCCAGTATCAAACAGAGTAGGACCTACGCCACCAAGCGATAGTGATGCAAACACACACAATACTGCCATTACTGCTGCTGCAGACAGAACCGCTGTTGAACGCTTAAGGCCTTTCTCGTCGATTAGGTAAGACACGACAACTTCAAGCAGAGATACAGAAGAGGTTAGTGCTGCTACCGTTAGACCTACGAAGAATAGTAGTGCGAAGATAAGACCAACGCCGCCCATTTCAGCAAATAGCTGAGGAACAACGACGAATACTAGACCAGGACCTGCTGCAGGCTCCATACCCAGAGCAAACATTGCTGGGAACATTGCGATACCCGCTAGGATAGCAACACCCGTGTCCATGGCCGTAACCATACCTGTCGTTTGAACTAGGTTCTCTTTCTTCTTCAGGTAGCTACCGTATGTGATCATACAACCCATACCAAGACTTAGAGAGAAGAATGCTTGACCAAGTGCTGCAAGCACAACGCCGCTATCTACTTTCGAGAAGTCTGGGCTGAATAGGAACTCAACACCTGCCATCGCGCCAGGTAGTGAAAGACCTTTCACAGATACAATGATTAGGATAAGGAATAGGATCGGCATCAGGATCTTACCTGCTTTTTCGATACCACCAGAGATACCACGGCTAACGATGATGATATTCATTAGCAAGTAGATACCCATCCAAAGAAGTGGTTGCACAGGGTCTGTGATGAAACCACCAAAGCTATCACCGATTGCTTCAGGTGTGCTCAATAGGCCTGTGGCGACTTTCTGAACATAAGCAAGCGCCCAACCACCTACTACAGGGTAGAAACCCATGATAAGTAGACCACTTAGTACGCCAATTACCCCAACAAATGTCCAGCGACCGTCTGTTGATTTAAAAGCACCAACTGCACTGCGGCCAGTCTTACGACCAACAGCAAATTCAGTCAGCATTACACTAAAACCAATGAAAATAACAAATGCAAGATAGATAACGATGAATGCACCACCGCCATTTTCACCTGCTGTGTATGGGAATTTCCAAATATTACCAAGACCTACAGCAGAACCTGCTGCGGCCATTACGAAGCCAAGCTTCGAACCCCAATTGTCGCGGGGTGCTGCGTTTGTGTTGCTCGTTGCCACGATAACTCCAATTAATCTGTTGTGTTTGTCCGTAACTTTGGCGCCGAAACGTTGTGTGTATTTTTTTATATACACTTTCTAAAAGTTGTAGAGGCGCGCTAACGGTGACAAGTAAACCAGTTTATGGTTGCAGTTGGAACCCTTAAAAGTGTTTTTTTCTGACTTTTGTAGGAAAAATGTTGTCAACTGCTGATTATTTAAACGTTGAAGATGTGTGTTTCTATAAAGTTTCACGCGACCAGCATCAATTTCTGATTTTCAATGATCGCTCCGTTGCATATTATAGGCAATGATTCTGAAGAAATTTAGATTTTTAGCATGAGTGTGTTCAACACCGACAAGTTACAAGGTGAATATAATCTGCTAGTGATCGACTAACATTTCATCTATTACGCGCTAAAAATGCATGTTTACTCACAAGGTATTGGAGTAAAAAAGCGAATAATTTATGTTGTTTTCAATGTCAATTAATGGCTGTTATTTTTCTTCTGTGTGGAGTGTAAAAAATACATTCCGCTCAGTCGGCCAGAAGTTTCGATGAATACTTACAAGGTAGTTAATAATTCTAGTTATTTCCAGATAGTGCCGACAAATAATCTTTTGCAAGAAATCAAAGGAGAAAGGAAATAGCTTGCAGTGGGGGAATGGGAATGAGAGGGGAGAGATGTGCCTCTATTCGGTATCGTGAATAGAGGCGCTAATGGATTACACTTTAAAGCGGCTTAGGATAGCTTCTTGTTGGTGTACATTCTCAAATTGATCTGTCATTGCAGTGTTCGCGCCATCAGCAGCTTCAGATACCTGTTCGCTAAGATCTTTAATTTTAACCGTATTGGCGTTGATTTCTTCGGCGACGAGGCTCTGCTCTTCAGCTGCAGCGGCAATTTGCATGTTCATGTCAGAGATCTGCGCAATAGATTGGCGTATACGCTCTAGTGCATCGTTTGCAAACTGCGCGCGGTCTACAGCGAGCGTTGCACTGTCTTTACTTTGTGCCATTGCTGCCGATACCGAATGTGCGCCAGATTGAAGTTGCTCGATCATGCTGCGAATTTCGGTCGTTGACTCTTGCGTGCGCTGTGCTAGCGTCCTAACTTCGTCAGCTACCACGGCAAAACCGCGTCCGGATTCGCCAGCACGTGCTGCTTCAATCGCAGCGTTTAACGCTAGCAGGTTAGTTTGATCGGCAATGTCGTTGATGACTTTAAGAATCGTTTCAATGTTGTCTGTGGCTGTTTCTAAGCCCTGAACTTCAATGACAGCTTCCTCAATACTATTTGATAGGTTAGTAATGGCGCTTGTGGTATCCAGCACGACTTCTGAACCTTCTTGAGTTGCACTGTCCGCTGCTTGCGCTGCGCTTGCTGCACTTTGTGCGTTATTAGCAACCTCTGATGATGTACTTGCCATCTCATTCATTGCAGTAGCGAGTTGCTCTAGTTCTTGAAGCTGCGTATTCATCGCTATTGCTGAGTGCTTCGCACCCTCAGTCGTTTGTTGCGTTAACGCCAAAATCTTAGTAGAGATTTGTTTAGACTGAATAATCTGCTGCTGAAGGTTCCCAGTAAAGGTGTTAAAGCCTTTAGCGAGGTCGGAAAATTCTTCATCTGTATTGGTATCAAGGCGATGGGTCAGGTCACCATTACCATTAGCCATATCTTGAATTGCCGCATTAAGGTCATTGAGTGGACGCATCAGGAAGCGAATCAATACGGTTAGCGCGATGACGCTAACGATTAGACCAATGACAGTAAATAGAATCGATTGATTACGCATGTTACTGATTGCAGAAAATGCGATACTTTTATCAATGATTGCACCGACGTACCAGTTCTCTTCAGGTACTTGCACTAGATTGACTTGGTAGTCTTGGCCTTTGATAGATAGCTGCTGAGCGCCAGATTGTAGCTGAATACCTGGAACAAACTTAGTCACCGGTTGACCGTTGAAGCTGCTATCAGGGTGAGCAATGGTCATACCTTTGTCAGTTACGACAAACAAATACCCTGCACCAAATAAATCGGTTTGATTCACGAGATCAGCCAAGGTTGTTAAAGTCACATCAAAGACAACGCTGCCAATAAAGCGACCGGAGTCGTCGTTAAGTGCAGAGCCGAGTGAAATGATGACGTTTTTTGTCGATGAGTCGACATAGGGGTCGGTAATGATAGTGCTATTGATCTGTTTTGCTTCTTGGTACCAAGGACGTGTACGCGAGTCATAGCTGCTATCTGGTACCCATCCGTCGTTGCTGATTAGAGAACCATCAGCTTCATAACCGACACCAACGGCTTGAAAACTACTTTTCAGTGTAGGAGTCGTGATGACGTTGGTGATGAATTCGCGATTTTCAGGATTGATTTCTAGAGATTCAGTTACCGAACTCGCGATATCACGCTTGGCATTTAAGTCATAGGTAATGGTGTTTTTAATGCCTGTTGTCAGCTCATGGATACTGCTATCAATGTGATCTTGAAGCTCACTACGTACAGTAACCAACTGAGTAATACCCAAGGTTGAGACGGTAACGAGCAGTAATGCCGCTGAAGCGGATACGATTTTGTGGCTAAATTTCATACTACGTCCTAGATTCGCTAAAACTATTGATCTATTGGTTGGCTGACATTGAATGTATACAAGGTGCTATGAGATGGATTTATTATTAAGAACACTGTTTTGTATAACTTGATATTGTATCGGTACCAGAGAGGGATTCTTTAGCTTTTTGAGTCACTAATTTCATTGCCTCTGACTGATTTCGTTGGGTATAGTCAGACGTTAGGTAGACGACAAGGAATCAAAATGAAAACAATTGGTCTGCTTGGTGGAATGAGCTGGGAATCGACAGCGAACTATTACAAAGCAATTAATGAAGGTGTAAAGGTAGCGAAAGGTGGGTTCCATTCCGCCAAGATTGCGCTTTATAGTATCGACTTTGCTGAAAATAGAAGTAATGCAGCGAAGTGGTGGTTGGCATGCTGCGGCTGAGCATTTGAGTCAGGCTGCTCTTTCAGTTCAGGCGGCAGGTGTTTCCAAGCAGCTTGCAGAAAACATTTGCCGCGCTGCAAGAGAAATAGTACTTGAGGAAATAGATTATCAAATGGTGACGGTAAGTGTTGGTTGTGTCATCTATCAAAATGCGAGTGACTTTAAGACGCTGTATGAAGCCGACAAACTCATGTATGCTGCTAAAAAACAAGGCAAGAACCAGGCCGTCATCGAATATCTGCCTTCAAGTGTTCAGATTATCCAGTCGGCGAAATAATCGTTTTTAGCCACCGTAGGGGGATACCGCAGCTCACTATGTTGGGGTAGGGTGTTCGACACAGCACGTGGGCCTATGAATAACAAAACCAATTTAAATTTACTCTACACATTGCAAGTGCTGCTCGCAGAGCGTCATGTCAGTCGAGCTGCATTACGATTGAACCTAACACAGTCGGCGGTCAGTCGTCAGTTGAGTCAGCTTCGTGAGATCTACCAAGATCCATTACTTGTGCGTGATGGTAGCCACTATGTTCTTACTCCACGCGCCCTAAAGCTCAGCAATGAGATTGAACCTCTTCTCGATAATATTCAGCGTGTGCTCGGAAATGACGAGTTTGATCCCAAGCACTACCAACAGACCTTAACGTTTTCATCCTCCGATTATGTGGCTCAGTATATCTTCCCAGAACTGGTAGGGCGCATTGGAGAAAGCGCGCCATTAATGGACTTTTCCTATCGTCTTTGGGAGCCCAATTTACTGCAGCGCCTAGGAGATACTGACGTTCAGCTAGCTTCAACTATGCTGCCGGAAGCAGCAAGCGGTTTGAGCTCACGAAAAATTGGTGAAGACATACCTGTGATTGTGACGCGCCAACATCATCCACTGACAAGTCGTAAGACTCTGAGGTTTTGTGATTTGGAAGCCTATCCTCACATTCGTATTTCAGCGGGGGGTGATAAAGACAGCTTTCTTGATTCAGCAATGAAAAAGAAAGGCCTGGAACGGAGAATTTTAGTATCAACTCCATTTTTTAGCTCAGCTTTTGCGATGCTTTCACAAAGTGATGGATTGCTTACGTTGCCAGAGCATATTGCTGTAAACCTTGCTAAGCAACTTGGGCTACGCATCTTCGAACTGCCATTCACTCCGCTTAAACACCTCTACTGGCTAATTTGGCACCCGAAGTATGACCAAGATCCTGCACACACTTGGTTACGTGAACAAGTACTAGCGCATATGCGCACCTCGATGTACTCGGTTCGAGAGTAACCGCTATGATCTAAAGTCATGATGGCAATGATAAATCGTGATTTCAAATCATTAAGGCTGAATGGTAGATTGAAGCTCAACGGAGGAAACAATCTATGAGCTTCACTATTTGGTTATCACTGTTGGCTATTTGTCTATTGGGGGCGATGTCGCCGGGTCCGAGTCTGGCGATTGTCGCCAAACATAGTTTAGCTGGAGGCAGACAGCATGGCCTTGCAACGGCATGGGCACACGCATTTGGAATTGGTGTTTACGCGCTCGTCACTGTCCTTGGTCTATCGGTATTGCTGCACCAGTTTCCTATGGTGTTTAAGGGGATTTCTCTATTAGGTGCCCTGTATCTCGCGTGGTTAGGTTATAACGCACTGCGTTCAAAAGGTGGGATAGTTGAGCGGTTAGAATCCGGCAAGCAAGTCTCAGTAATGAGTGCAGCAAAAGAAGGTCTTTTGATCTCACTACTCAGCCCAAAAATCGCTTTGTTCTTTACCGCATTGTTTAGCCAGTTTGTTGCCTTGGGGAGTGAGGTATCTGACAAAGCGATTATCGTCTTTACTCCATTAGTGGTTGATGGTCTGTGGTACACCTTAATCACTTTCATGCTGTCGTCACCCCGCTTGTTAACTAGACTGAAATCAAAAGCAAAGTTGATTGACCAGTTATCAGGATTGGTGCTTATTCTACTAGCAGTTCGCGTTGTGATGACCTTGTAATTGCTTAATTAAACTTGTGAATCACCGTTTACCTTCATAGACTTAGATAATTCCGATGTGCTTTGGAGAATCATGTGAAACGATCCTTTGTCTTTTTGTCTGTAGCTGTTTTATTGCAAGGTTGTAATGAATACACCAGCGAGCCACGCCCAGAGGTCTTTACGCTCGACAATATAGATAGACTGGTAGTAGAAGATATTCTGATTCCAGAAAAGCTGGACCCAAGAGACAGAGAGTATCGATATAAATCTGGCTCGGCAGATTTGAACAATGATGGCCGTGATGAGCTATTGGTACTGATGCAAGATCCCTATTTTTGTGGCTCAGGAGGATGTACAGCTTACTTGTTTGATGATACTGGAGCGATCCTTCATCGTTTAACTGTAACTGCGGTGCCCATCCTGCTCTCCAATCGCGTCAACAATGGTTGGAAGGACTTTTACGTATGGAGTGACGGTGCGTTGAGAGCACTAATTCACGATGGCAACAGTTATCCCACTAATCCCTCTGTGGCACCTGTGTATGATCGTCAACTTGAGTTGAGTGCTGCCAAGCAGCGTGTTGAAGTTCAACAGGTCTTCGTGCAAGACGGCTACGATCTCAAGCAGGTCGTCGATATGCCGATTTTTTATCCTGCTCACAGTTATCAGTTTATTTTTAAACATCATGGTGATACCGCCCATTTGTATCACGCTAACATCGATATGGTGACGGGGGAGATGCACATTGAGGCCAAACCCTCTTCTCAAGTTATTGAGTGAGTTTTCAAACTGATATTTCTCAATTATGAGAAGCACATTCTAATGAACTCCTATATTAGCTGTCCTAGTCTGTAAGAAATAACATCGCTAAAGGACTAGCTTAATGATTCTTTCCACTCTCCATCGTCATTTTTTTACACTCGGAATTGGGTTGTTAATATTGGTCAACGGGTCTGTGGCGTCAGCATCGGACAAAGCAAGAACAGTACACCTATATAATTGGGAAGCGTTTTTGTCTGAAGAAGTGATTCAGAACATAGAAACCGAACATCATTTACATATTGAGGAAACCTATTTCTCCGATGAGTCGGTGCGTGATGAGCTGCTGCTGAGTAAGCGCCGTAACTCTATTGATCTTGTTGTCATCGAAAGTGTTCGCCTAAATATGTTAGCTGACCAAGGCGCGATGCAACCGCTCACGGAGATAAGAACACAGCTGAAGCCGCGTTTTGACAATCGCTGGTTTGAGCAGTGTGGCGATTACGGTATTCCTTATGCTTGGGGAACCAGTGGATTACTGTATCGCAAGTCAGCTTTCGAAAAACCTATAGATTCATGGCAACAGCTGATTGAGCCTCAAGAACAGTTGCGTGGACGTGTGTCCATGTATTATCACCCCGTCGATCTAATTGGCGCAGCATTGCTCGCTGTTAATAAAGATCCGTTTACCGGTGATATCGATGATTTAAAGCTTGCCTATCAAGCATTAAAGAAACAGCGAGCTTATTTGAACTCGACCGAATATGTATTAGATGCAATTGATGATCCCAGTTTACTCGACAACACAGATTTGGCATTTGGTTTTTCCGGTGATGACTATGTTTTAAATGAGTTCAATACTGATCCAGATGGAGAATGGCAATATGTTGTGCCCAAAGAAGGCACGTTTGTTTGGGTGGAATGTTTGGCTGTACCATCAGGCATTATCACTAAACCACAAACCAAGCAGGCAATAGACTATTTAACTAGGCCAGATGTCGCGGCGAAAAACGCGCAAGATTCTTGGTTTTCTACACCAAACTCGAACGTCAAACGTTATCTTGATCAGGATTACTTAAGTGACCCTGTGATCAATCCATCTCCTGAGCTTATTGAGAAAAGCTACACCCACAGAGAGATTAGTGACCATGCCTTATCCGTCAGACAACGAATTGTGAAGGAACTTAAGTAACGATGAAGTTAGTTCAACGCTTACATTTTGCTTTGACTCCAGTTGTCGGTGCGTTGGTTATATCGGCAGGGATCATTGTTTACCTTTGGCAAGTGAGTGAACATCGGGCACTCGAGCGTGACCTTTGGTTAAATCGCCTATCCAGTGCTTTGATTGCGGCTGAGTATGAAAGCCGTGCAATCGGATTTCTCAGTGGTGAGCTTGCTGCATCAGAACAATTTGTTCGACATCTACAAGATACGGGTGATTACAGTGTAAGAAATTTTTTGGATGCGCATATTGCTTACCTAATGTCTGAGAAACGCACTGAGCAGATGGGCACCGTGCATCTATTTGTTATCGATGACCTGTTTACGATTACTGCTGCGAGTAGCGCGAGCGATCCTTTCTCAGCTCGTGAGTTACCGAGTGACATTTATCAAGTGGTGTTTGATACCCATGTATTAGTGACGCTTGGAGAGCCATTTACTCGAAAGAGAGAAGTGTATATTGCTGCTAATGGTGAGTTGAGGGCAACGGTCATCAGCGCGCATGATCCCGTTCACGCTCCGGGTGATAAACGTTCCCTAACACGAAAGAAGCGGAGCTTGTTGGTGATTGATGCGCCAATGCTTCAAATCAACAAATTGATTGAGACTGTGAGCCATCTTCCTGATGTGTCGTTGTCGTTTGGTTCGATCAAGGATTATGAGTCAGAGGTTTCTCACACTCATATTGAAAACGCGTTTATTGATGGCGAGGTATGTCAAGTCAGTGCTTTTGGCATCTCACTAGAACTGACTATTCTAGATAGCTATTACAGTCCATTTAAGCGTGAGCTATTGGCTCAGGCGCTAGGCTACGTTGCGGTGATTATAGTGACTTTGCTGTCGATTGTGCATATTGTGGTAAGGCTGAACGTTACTGGTCCAATACAAAGCTTGCTTGCAGACATTCAACGTGGAGGTCTAGAGCTTAGGTATTTTAAACGCTCCAAAGAGAATAGTGAGGTTGCGGTGTTGCGTAACGCCTACATTGATAGCTTGACCAAAGTAAAGTTCGAAGCTGAGTTTGATAATCTTACTAAGCTTGCCAATCGTAAATCCTTTATTGAATATGTTGATCAACGCGTAGCGAGCTACGCCAACGACAGCAGTTATTTAGTTGCTTGGGACATTGTTAATTTTAGACGCATCAATGACATCCATGGCCAAGACTACGCTGATCAGCTTTTGGTTCGTCTTAGCGAACAACTGCTCTTACTGACCAATCACAATCAGAACAAGCTGGGGGTAGGTTGCAGTGATTATTCAATGAGTCGCTATGGGTCAAACACTTTCTGTGCGGTATTAACATCCCCCAATTTAGACAACGCTAAAGCGCTGGCTACTTTATTCAGAGCACGCTTTTTCCAAGCCTTTCAGTCTTCAGGCTTTGCCTCTCACATTGAAGTTGCAATGGCGTTGATACCGCTAACCAACAATCAGCATGTGCAGATGTGGCAAAAAGGCGTAGAAGAGGCGCTGAGCAAAGCAAAACAGATCACTAACGGTTTACCCATCAGTGTGTTTGACGATGATCTACTTAGTGAGTTGAGCAGAAAAGCAGACATTGAGAAACAACTACTCAGTTGCATTAAAGATGGTGCATTTGAGCTTAATTATATGCCCTTAGTTGACTCGAACACCCTAGAAGTTGAGAGTATTGAATGCTTAATTCGCTGTCCTGTTTTGCGAGACAAAGGGGTTGGTCCCGATGAGTTTATTCCTATCGCAGAACAAGCAAATGTAATCATTGAGATAGATAAATGGGTATTAGACAATGCTCTGTTTGAATTAGTTAAAATGACCAAAGAGTGCGGCTACACTGGTTGTATATCGATTAATATGTCCGCTTTAGAGTTATATAACGACAGTTTTATTGAACACTTGTGCAGCGTTTGCAGCAGCCATGGTGTCGAATACCACAGAGTTATATTAGAGATCACCGAGACCAGCTATGTGAAGAGTACGCAGGAGACGATTACAATGATCCGCTCGCTACGTGATTTAGGCTTTAGGATCTCTGTTGATGATTTTGGCACAGGTTTTACTTCCATCAATCAATTGCTTCACTATCCAGTGGATGAACTCAAAATTGACAAGACTTTTGTCGACCTAATTCTTTTGCAAAGCGATGAAAAGAAAATGCTCAAGTCTATTATTGCGTTAGGGCACAGCTGTGGTGCCAAAGTGGTGGGAGAAGGGGTGGAGACCCAACTGCAGAAAGAGTATTTGAACTCATTAGGGTGTGACTACTTACAAGGTTTCTATATAAGCAAGTCATTGACATACATAGGCTTTTGTAACTTCTATAACAGGCTTAGCTCCAACTCAAGGAGTGAAAATGTAACTGAGTTAACCGTTCGTAGTGATGGTTGATTAAGCAGTCCAGATGACGACGAAAAGCGGTCTGCCTGCTCCGTATCATAGCGGTGAGGCAAAGGTATTCACAGCGTCAGATCAAGTCTGTTTCTAACGGTCTTCTTGATAGCTGTGTTAAACGTTCTAATAGGTGGTCATTTTCCAAATCGGGATCATAGATCACACTGACATCCAATACTAATGTCATATCAGACAAATCAACGGGTTGAGAGAGCGCATTCTTTAATTCTCTAAGGTGGTTATTACCGCTAGATTTATTATTTTTTCTGTGCAGAATAATAAATTGGGCGCCACTATAGCGGTAAACACGGTAGTCTGAATCAAAGATAGACATGATTCGTCTGGCGGTCGCTTTAATGATGATGTCGCCGTAATCAATACCATAGCGCTGATTGACCTCAAGTACATTATGCACACGGATTGACAGCAATTCGTAGCTTTTCCACGAAGAATGGTGTTTGATATCTTCGTTTAGCGACGCTCTATTGAGCGTGCCTGTTAGCGCATCGTTACGCTGAATTTTCTTCCGTAGGCTTGCATCAAGCCAAAACACGTATGAAATAAACGTTACCAGCACCACGAGTGTAATAGAACTCGTTTTTTGCAATGTCAGTAATTTGTCTAATTCGCTGCGATACTGCTCGGCAATCGGGTTTTCTATTCGAAACTTATCATTGATAAAACGGATGATTTGGTCGAAATTTAATTGAATCCTTTTTAGTAAAGGTAGCCTTAAGTCTGGTTGTTTTGCGGTAAGTTGAAGCGATTTTTCTAAGTTTTTGAACTTATTAAAGTGCTGTTCAAAAAAAGACCGATAGTTGGCTTGAGCAATGAATCGGGAGGATTCTTTACTATTCAAAATAATATCAAACCGGCTCCATGTTAGATCGTACGCTAGGTTTACCTTAGCGTTGTCATAGGGTGTGATGCTAACTTGAGTAATGAGATTCGAATACTCTTTTACCAATTGTAGAACAAACCAGGTTGCTTCATTTTTGCGATCCGATAGATCAGCATTAATGCTGTTAATGCGGTCGATAGTGAATAGGTTGACCATGAGTACTAGCGACGTAAGCAAGACAAGAGTAAGCTTGGTAATATTTATGGGTATTTTGTTAATGATTGACTTGAGCATCATGATGAATCTCCGAAATGCTTTAGTATCTTATTTCTTTAAGTTGCCAAATCATCTTTGCGTGGTAATCGGTATTGTTAATCTCTGGGTAGTCGGTTAAGGGGAAGATAAGCCAGAATGGTCCTTTATCTCGTACGGGCATTATTTGGCCATTCTTTCTGTTGGCGATAATAGGTTGGTAGTTTTTGATATCCTCAACCGCAACTTCAATTTGGTAATCGTTTAAGGCTACCAAGGTAATCGATTCAGGTATTGGAGTCTTCATGTGATTGAAAATATCTGCCACTTGAACACCAGTAAATGACGTCACTCCTTCTATCCAGGGTAACTCCGTGGCGATCTCTGTTTGTGGGAACTCTGAAAAGTCTCGGTCGGACAGTGTTTTAATAGTGATACCATTGCTGACAAAACTAAGTTGAGCAGCATTAACTGTGAATATGAATGAAGCCAGAAGAAGTGTGATCCATCGAGTCATGAGTATATTTCCCTTTATAATTGATTATAAGAAAAGTCTAGGATTGTGTTTTGTCGCGTCAAGGAAAAACGCGTCGAAAAGTAGCAATGAAAAAGCCGAGCCCTATGGGGACTCGGCTAAACTTATGTTTAACGGTTGACGCTAAAACGACTATTTATTTGAGAACAGTTTTCGCAGTGCTCACGACATTTTCTGTAGTGAAGCCAAACATCTTAAATAGTTCACCTGCAGGTGCAGACTCACCAAAGGTAGTCATACCAACGATCTTGCCACCAAAGCCAACGTACTTGTACCAGAAATCGGCAATACCCGCTTCAACTGCAACACGTGCAGTCACGCTCGAAGGCAGTACAGACTCGCGGTATGCTTCGTCTTGCTTGTCGAACACATCCGTAGCTGGCATAGAGACCACACGTACTTTCTTGCCTTCTGCAGAAAGCTCAACTGCTGCGTTAACCGCTAGCTCAACTTCAGAACCTGTTGCGATAAGAATTAGCTCTGGCGTCCCTTCACAATCTTTCAGTACGTACGCACCTTTTGCGATGTCAGCCACTTGCTGCGCGTCACGTTCTTGCTGGGCAAGGTTTTGGCGAGAGAAGATAAGCGACGTAGGACCGTCTTTGCGCTCAATTGCAAATTTCCAAGCGACTGCTGATTCAACTTGGTCACATGGACGCCATGTGCTCATGTTTGGCGTTAGGCGAAGTGATGCCATTTGCTCAACAGGTTGGTGCGTTGGACCGTCTTCACCAAGACCGATAGAGTCGTGAGTGTAAACTTGGATGTTTTGCACTTTCATTAATGCAGCCATACGCATTGCGTTACGTGCGTATTCCATGAACATAAGGAAAGTTGCACCGTAAGGAACAAAGCCGCCGTGAAGCGCGATACCGTTCATGATCGCTGTCATACCAAACTCACGAACACCGTAGTGAATGTAGTTGCCAGACGCATCTTCTGCAGTAAGAGACTTAGAACCAGACCACATAGTTAGGTTGGACGGAGCAAGGTCAGCAGAACCACCTAGAAACTCAGGTAGCATTGCACCAAACGCTTCTAGTGCGTTTTGAGACGCTTTACGAGAAGCGATGTTCGCAGGGTTTGCTTGAAGATCAGCAATGATTTGTGTTGCTTTCTCTTCCCACTCAGCGGGTAGTTCACCATTTACGCGGCGTTTGAATTCTGCAGCCAACTCTGGGTAAGCTGCTTCATACGCTGCAAGTTTCTCGTTCCACGCTGCTTCTTTCTCAGCGCCCGCTTGTTTCGCATCCCACTTAGCGTAAACGTCTGTCGGAATTTCAAATGGGCCGTGCTCCCAACCTAGTTGTTTACGAGTTGCCGCAATTTCGTCTGCGCCTAGAGGTGCACCGTGACAGTCGTGTGAACCTGATTTGTTTGGTGAACCAAAGCCGATGATGGTTTTAGTACAGATAAGCGTAGGTCGCGGATCCGCTTTAGCAGCTTCAATCGCTGCATTGATAGCATCAGAATCGTGACCATCTACTGCTGGAATAACATGCCATCCGTATGCTTCAAAACGTTTAGGTGTATCGTCTGAGAACCAACCTTCAACTTCGCCATCGATTGAGATGCCGTTGTCATCCCAGAATGTGATGAGCTTGCCAAGGCCTAGTGTGCCAGCAAGAGAACACGCTTCGTGAGAGATTCCTTCCATCAAACAGCCATCACCCATAAATGCATACGTGTAGTGGTCTACGATGTCGTGGCCGTCTTTGTTGAACTGAGCCGCTAGTGTTTTCTCAGCCAGCGCCATACCCACTGCGTTTGTGATGCCTTGACCTAGCGGGCCTGTTGTCGTCTCAATACCAGGCGCATAACCATACTCTGGGTGGCCAGGTGTTTTCGAGTGAAGCTGACGGAAGTTCTTTAGCTCTTCAATTGGCAGCGCATAGCCTGTTAGATGAAGCAGTGAGTAGATCAACATAGAGCCGTGGCCGTTTGATAGTACGAAACGGTCACGGTCAGCCCATTCTGGGTTAGATGGGTTGTGGTTTAGGTGTGAACGCCAAAGTACTTCAGCGATATCAGCCATACCCATTGGCGCGCCAGGATGACCAGAGTTTGCTTGTTGAACGCCGTCCATGCTCAAAGCACGAATAGCATTAGCGAGATGTTTACGATCCATAATACATTCCGAAAAAATTGATTATAAAGAAAGAAAATTGAAGAGGGGAACGCAAACGTTCCCCTCTAGAAAATAATGTGGATTAAAGCTTAGCTTCAATCATCGCCTCAAGTTTGCCTTGGTCGATAGCAAAGTTGCGGATGCCCTCTGCTAGCTTCTCTACCGCCATTGGGTCTTGGTTGTGCTCCCATAGGAACTCAGCGTGAGTCATTGCTGCAGGACGCTCTTTAGAGCCTTTAGAGTCAACTAGCTTCTCAACAACTTCACCTTGTGCTTCTTCTAGCTCAGCAAGCAGTTGTGGGCTGATCGTTAGGCGGTCACAGCCAGCGAGCTCAAGGATTTCACCTGTGTTACGGAAGCTTGCACCCATAACGACTGTGTTGTAACCATGGTCTTTGTAGTAGTTGTAGATGCCCGTTACAGAAATTACGCCTGGATCTTCTGATGCTTCGAAGTCACGACCTTCTTTCGCTTTGTACCAGTCCATGATGCGGCCAACGAAAGGAGAGATTAGGAATACGCCTGCTTCAGCACACGCACGTGCTTGAGCGAATGAGAATAGAAGCGTTAGGTTACAGTTGATGCCTTCTTTTTCTAGGATCTCTGCTGCGCGAATGCCTTCCCAAGTAGAAGCTAGCTTGATAAGGATGCGGTCGTTTGCGATACCTGCATCGTTGTACATTTTCATTAGCTGACGGGCTTTTGCTACGCTACCTTCCATATCGTAAGAAAGACGAGCATCAACTTCTGTTGAGATACGACCTGGGATGGTTTTAAGAATTTCTTTACCGATGTTAACCGCAAGCATGTCGCAAGTGTCTTGTACTTGCTGTGCTTTGTCGTCGCTTTGAGATTTCGCATACTCGATAGCTTGGTCGATAAGAGGTGCGTATTCTTCGATCTGCGCCGCTTTTAAAATCAGAGAAGGGTTAGTTGTTGCGTCTTGTGGTTGGTACTTGCGAATCGCTTCGATATCGCCAGTGTCTGCAACAACAGTAGTTAGTTTGCGAAGTTGCTCTAATTTATTGCTCATCGGTTCGTTCCTATTCTAGAGGGCAGAGAATTTGAGACTTAGCCTCGAAATACAAATGCTAAACAGCGGCTCAAAGATTCACTTTATCCTCAACACCGCTAAAAGACTGTTTGGTCACAAGGGTCTACAATTGCCTGAACATTTGCATCACTCGTGAGTAAATGTTGAAGTCATATTTACCCTATGTACGATTAAAGTCAACCAAATACTAGTACAAAATCTGTTATTGCCAGGGTTATTTTCGGTTTTTGCTAGCTCGCACAAATTTGTGGAGCAAAGATAGTAAACGTAAGGGCTCTGGGCTAGTTTAGGTGGTGAAAGGTTCCGTTGAGAAATTGTAATGAAGGTGAGCGAATGATATGGTGTCGATATGTTTGAGCATATGATTGAGCTATGAGCCAATGCTCATTTTTATAAAATCCTTGTGGTAAATGCATCGATGAAGAATGACAACAACGAAACCAGCAATGACTTACTGACCGAAATCGCGGTGGCCTACTATCAAGACGGGGCGACACAAGAGGAGATATCGAAGAAGTTTGGTGTTTCTCGTGCCAAGATTGGCCGTTTACTTAAACAAGCTAGGGATGAAGGTATCGTTGAAATCACGGTTAAGTATCATCCGGTCTACAGTGCCAAGATTGAACAACGACTTATCGAACGCTTTGGCATCAAACGTGCCCTGATTGCACTCGATCAACCGGATGAAGAGTCGCAGCGTATGCAAGTGGGTGGCTTAGTATCCAACTATTTGGCTCAAACTCTTCGAGGCGGTACGGTTGTCACGGTAGGGCAAGGCCGAAATGTGTCGGCGGTTGCTCATCATATGGGGGTTATTGCCCCCCGCGATTGCAAATTTGTATGTGGTATCGGTGGCATCCACCCAAGAGGCGGACGCTTCAATGCAGACCATATCTGCCGTCAATTAGCGAAAAAGTATGGTGGTACTTCCGAGACACTTTATGCGCCTGCTTATGCTGAAAACCGCGATCAGAAAATGGCCTTTATGCAGAACGCTACCGTAAAGCAGACACTGGACCTGGCTCGCAAAGCGGATGTGGCTGTGGTTGGTGTCGGTGACATGAGCGAAAATAGTTACATGGTGGATTTAGGCTGGTTCACAACTGACGAAGTGGTTCAGTCTCGTTTGAATCAGGGCGTTGTTGGTGATTTCGCTGGCTACGACTTTTTCGATATTCAAGGAAGAGCGGCCAACACTGTGATGAGTGACCGTGTCATCGGATTAGGGCTTGAAGAGTTTCGCCGGATTTCAGAAGTGATCGCGATTGCGTCTGAAAACAGTAAGCCAATGGCACTGCTTGGTGCGCTGCGCACAGGTGTTATCGATGTCGTTGCAACAAGCGTAAGCAACGCACTGACAGTACTTAACCTAGATGAACAGATGCTAAGTCTGCCAGACAGCCCACAACAAGATTAGGAAAATTCCGTCTCTTTAATGACATCAAGTAGAAATGAATAGCGCGCCGCTAGCCGTTTACGTTTCTTCTGCACAAAGTATAGGGGCTCACTCACGAGCTCCACTGTCTGCCAGATATCCACTTTCTTTTTATACTCTGAATACTCGATAGCCACCTTAGGCAGCACGGTGATGCCGATTCCCATTGCGACAGGTTGTAAGATTTGGCTATGCTGATTGATATAGCTGACTTTTCGAAAATCTTGCCACTCGGCATCTTCGAGTTCTGCAAACCCACTTTGATCAATCAACTTTTGCAAATAATACTGAGCATCAGGGTGGTCGATAACACCCAACTGCTCTAATGCCTCTCGTGGGCTGAATTTTGAGACAGCAGACTTTGAGCCAATTAGACACAACTCTAGTTGCCCTAAGTGCTCTGCGGATAGATCTGGGTGCTGTGGTACTGCAGTAACAATGCCAGAGTCTATGCTGCCGTTGGTGACACTTTCTATGACGCGTCGATTAGGAGCGGCTTCGATGTTCACTCTCAAGCCTGGGTATTGAGTCTGGAGATGAAGTAGTTTTGGATAAAGCGCCGTGCTTATCGCGCCAGATGCCGAAAAACTGAGGCTCCCAGATTTAGGATCATCGTATTTGAGCTTTTCCAGTAGTGAAACTTCTCGCTTGGCCAATTCACACGCATAGTCGTACACCAGTCTACCTTGCTCGGTTAGCTCAAAAGTTTTTCCTTCCCGAGTTATCAACTCAGCTTTGAGGCTAGCTTCAAGCTTTTTGATGTGCTGGCTAACACCAGGTTGAGTCATAAACAGCTTTTCAGCCGTTTGGGTAAAGTGACCAATCTCTACTAGAGTTTTAAACGTATTAAGCCAAGTTGTGTTAATCATACACTCTACATTTGATAACAAATCCTTATTGCTTGAAGAGTATATGATAAATAACGACGAATCCATCAGAAGTATCTTATTCTCAACGAGAGAGGGACACCACTCATGACTTCACCCAATACCAACCACACATATCCACGTACTTTTAGCCACATTGGGATATCGGTTCCCGATTTGGAAGCTGCCGTGAAGTTTTACACCGAAGTGTTGGGCTGGTACTTAATTATGCCGCCAACCGATGTCACCGAAGACGACTCCGCCATTGGGGTCATGTGTACCGACGTATTTGGAGAAGGGTGGAACCATTTTCGCATCGCACACATGTCGACGGGCGATCGCATTGGTGTCGAACTGTTTCAATTTGATAATCAAGAAAACCCAGAGGATAACTTTGAGTACTGGAAAACGGGCATTTTCCATTTCTGCGTACAAGACCCGGATGTGGAAGGGCTCGCTGAGAAAATTGTCGCTGCAGGTGGCAAGCGCCGCATGAAGGAGCCGCGCTATTACTATCCGGGGGAAAAACCGTATCGCATGATCTATATGGAAGACCCGTTTGGTAATATCCTTGAAATCTATTCGCACAGTTACGAGCTGCACTATTCGAGTGGTGCTTACACGGGCTGATTGAGCATCAACATTTGGTGTGTTTAGTGAACAAAAGCGCCGCCCTTGATGGGCGGCGCTACAATGATCATTGCTCCCAAGAACGGTAATTACACCTCTAACGGTAAGTCGGTTCTTTGTCCCCATTCCGTCCACGAGCCATCATAGACTGACAAGTTGGTGTACCCACAAATATAAGCACCAAGAGCTAGAATGCATGCCGTTACACCTGAGCCACAACTGAACACTAAATGCTCGCGTTTACTGCCACTGATGGATGCAAACAGAGGTGCTAACTCTTCCTGAGGCTTTAATGTACCGCCTTCCATAAGTTCGGCAAATGGCAAACAGACTGCGCTAGGAATGTGGCCGCTGCGTACGCCTTCTCTAGGCTCTGGAGTTTCTCCCTTAAAACGAGCCAGAGAGCGAGCATCGACGATGCGAGCATTGCGCTTTTGCGCGTGGTCTAATACTTGCTCTGCCGATAAAAAATAGTGTCTGTCGAGCGATTGAGATAGCTCAGCAGGCTGTGGCGTTGTATAGTCACTATCTACTTCGTACCCAGACTCTTTCCATGCCGGAAGTCCGCCAGAAAGCACGTACACCTTCTCAATACCTAATGACTTTAACATCCACCAAGCACGGGGTGATGCGAATGTACCAGAGTTGTCATACACGACGATGGTGCTGGAGGACTGTATGCCAAGATCCGACGCGAGAGTATTAAAACGCTCAGCCGATGGCATCATGTGTGGCAGCGTGGCGTCTGGATCGCAAAATACCGTATCATAGTCAAAGCGCTGTGCCCCTGGTATGACGCCGCTTTTGTCTTTTTGCGGCTCAAGAGGAATTTGAAACTCGATGCTGGCATCAAGAACTATGGTGTTAGGGTTGGCGGCAAGTTGTGAGTGAAGCCATTGGGGAGAGACGAGGGTGTTGGTCATAAGCCACTTCCTTATTATTGTTTTATTCCTTGTTTTTAGGATGCAGGCTAATCGCGGCGATGTCTATACCCGCTTTCTTGGTACAAACTGAAGTGTGAACATGGTCAGCGTGGTAAGCACTGCCCAAGTTGGTAGGTGTTCGCCTTGCCTAAGGAAGAAGAGGTGACGTTGAGTTCGACTTGTGAGCCGACAGGGCATAAGGAGTGTTGATTGGCAACCAATCTTGTTGTCGAGCCATCGGCAAGCTTCACCACCATATAGTGACGATTGCCATCAAGCGATTGAGTAAGAACATGGCTTTGCACAGTCGCAGTCACTGTGCCGTCGATAGTAGGGCTGGTTACCTTAAGTAACACCAACAATAGGCTCACGCCAGCGATAAGAAGGATAAACGCGATGGCGAATGGTTTCATGCGACGTACTCCTTTGTTGGTGTCGAATAGAATTAGCTACAGACGGGGCATTGTTTAGATTTAGGCAGTCCCATCTCGCGCCAGCTTAATGTGAGTCCATCAAATAGCATCAACTTGGCGACTTTCGGTGTTCCATAGTTGGCAATGACCTTGATGGCTTCCAGTGCTTGGGTTGCCCCAATGATCCCGACAATAGGCGACATTACACCCGCTTCAACACAGCTTAGGCTGGTTTCTCCAAACAGTGCGCTCAAACAGCAATAACATGGTTGCGTGCTGTCTTGATAGGTAAAGACAGAAATTTGTCCTTCCATACGAATTGCCGCGCCGCACACCAAAGGGATTTTATGTTGGTAACACAGACGATTAAGTTGGTTGCGCGTTTCCACGTTGTCCGTCGCGTCTAGCACAAGCGTATGTTTGATGATTTGCGCTTCAAGCTCGTTATCGCTCAAACGTTTGTCAAAGGCGTGAACGATGAGATGAGGGTTGAGCTTCTCTAACGCTTGCCTTGCTGAGTCCACTTTCTTCAGCCCAATGCTAGCGTCATGATGCAGTACTTGGCGCTGTAAGTTTGATAATTCGACCACATCATCATCTACTAAGGTTAAAGTGCCAACGCCCGCAGCAGCAAGATATTGGCTGGCAGCACAGCCGAGGCCGCCAGCACCGATGATAAGGATAGAAGATTGCTTGAGTGCTTCTTGACCGTCAAAATCAAAGTTTTTCAGAATGATTTGACGGTTGTAGCGAAGCATTTCTTCATCAGTAAGAATATCCAAAATCACCTCTTAGAACAGTGTTGGATTGAATAATTGGATTTGTACAGTCTCCCCAACTTCTACTGAGCCGCGCTCGCGCTCCAACACGACAAAGCAATTGGCTAGACTCATTGAGCGGAATGCACCAGAGCTTTGGTTGCCGGTCGTTTCGACAACAAACTGGCCGTTTTCAATACGATAGATACCACGCTGATAATCGGTGCGCCCCGGCGCTTTTTTGAATGCGCTGCGAGTGATAGCTGGGATAGATTCCGGTGATTTCCACTCGCTGTTACCACCCAGTTTAGCCAGTAGTGGCTGAACCAAAACATACATAGTCAGTACAGCCGAGACAGGGTTGCCTGGAAGGCCACAGAACCATGCACTATCAAGCTCGCCAAACGCAAAAGGTTTGCCTGGCTTAATCGCAAGTTTCCAAAAGCCGATTTGTCCAAGCTCTTCAAGAATATCTTTAGTGTAGTCAGCTTCGCCAACGCTTACGCCGCCTGAGGTGATCACCACATCGGCCATTTGCTGCGCTTTTTCAAAGGTCGCTTTTAATGTCTCTTGGCAATCAGGAATGATGCCTAAGTCGATGGCTTCACATCCAAAGTTTTCAATCAGTGGTTTAATGCCGTAGCGGTTGCTGTCATAGATTTGACCCGGCTCTAGCTCGCTACCAAGTGGTTTAAGCTCATCACCAGTGGAGAAAAATGCCACCTTGGGTTTGCGATACACGTTAATGTGGCTAATGCCAAGCGTTGCAATCATTGGGATATCTCGCGCTGTTAGGCGAGCACCTTTATTCAACACTACATCATTAGCACGAATATCATCACCAGTCGGGCGGATGTTCATGTTGGTTTTGATGTTCGGCTGATCAAAGGTGATAAGGTCACCGTCGGTGGTGGTATTTTCTTGCATGATCACCGCGTCACAACCGGATGGGATTTGAGCGCCAGTCATAATGCGAATGGTAGTTTGCGCTGGCCACTCACCTTCAAAAGGGGCGCCAGCAAATGATTTTCCAACCATTTTCATGGTGGTCGATTGCTCGAAATCACTAAGGCGAATGGCATAACCATCCATTGCTGAGTTATCAAATGGTGGGACATTGATTGGAGAGAGAATGTCTTCTGCCAATACATACCCCAGCGCTTCAGCAAGCGGCAATGTAATGGTATCGATAATTGGCGTGATTGGTGTGAGCATTTTATTCAATGCTTCTTCTATAGGCATCAAGCCCGGTGCGTCGCAGCAACCCATAAGATAAGTCATCCTAATTGAATCTTTAAAACCAATTGACTGTAACACATTTTTGCTGGCGAATGGCTTATCCCTTTGGATAAAAGCGACGATTTGAACCGCAAATCATTGCAGTTACAAAGCAATACGGAATTTGTGGGTGTAATTAGCATTAAATCCGAGTATCCTTGTCTGCCCTTACGGGAGTTAGTGCGAGGATGTAAGATGTCAGGTTTAAGTGAATCAGCAAAATTGGTTAAAGCAGCGTTATCAGAGCGCGGTTTGGAAACACCAATGTTGCCAAATGAAGTGTCGAGAGAAGAAAAGAAAGAACGTATTGAACACCATATGCGTGAGATCTTAACTCTACTTCAATTGGATCTTGCCGACGACAGCTTGATGGAAACACCACACCGCATTGCAAAGATGTACGTGGATGAAATCTTCTCTGGTCTTGATTACCAGAACTTCCCGAAAATCACGGTTATCGAGAACAAAATGAACGTTAGTGAAATGGTGCGTGTTAAAGACATCACGGTGACCAGCACTTGCGAACATCATTTAGTGACCATTGATGGTAAGGCTGCAGTGGCGTATATCCCACGTGGTAAAATCATCGGTCTATCGAAGATCAACCGCATTGTCAGATTTTTCGCTCAGCGCCCACAAGTGCAGGAGCGCATGACACAGCAAATTCTAGTCGCTCTGCAGACACTACTCGAAACAGACGATGTCGCGGTGACTATGGACGCCGTTCACTACTGCGTGAAGTCACGCGGTGTGATGGATGCGACCAGCGAAACAACAACGACGGCATTAGGTGGAATTTTCAAGTCCAATCCCGCAACGCGGCATGAGTTTTTGCACGGTCTTAGATAAATAGTTTTAATCAGCGCCTTCTAAATGAGAAGGCGCTGTTGTATTTGTAAAAGGTTTTCGTTCATACTATTGATTACATAAAGGGTTTAATTAGAAATAATCGGCATTTCTATAATTGCATTGCAACGAATAATCGCAATATGAAGACTAAAAGCATAATAAGCCGTGGCTATTCTTTCTGTTGGACTAGGTAGATGAACAGACTTCAAAAGATCTACAACTACGCTGAGCCTAATATGTCGCTTGTGGTGATAATGGGGGGGGCGGGGTTCCCACTCTATTATTGGGTGTGGGAGTACTTGTTTCCGCAAGCGTATGAAAACTTGGGCTTGAGGCTTCTTTGTACTGCCTCAGTGCTTGTGATGGCGTTTCGGAATCACTTTAGCAATCGAATAAAAAAACTCCTTCCAGCCTACTATCTTTTTGCGATGGGGTTGTGCCTTCCGTATTTCTTCTTTTTTATGATGCTGATGAATGGTTGGTCAGACGTTTGGGTATTATCCTTCATGTCGTCTATTTTCATTCACATCTTACTCGTGCACGATACTCGAATGATGTATATGCAAGCCTTTGTTTGTGTGGCTTTGGCGAGCCTAACCGCTTACCAAATTAAAGGGCCAGAACTAAGTTTTGCAGAACATCAATCGTTTCTACCTATTTTTGCGTTTACTTACGTGTTTGGTAATTTATTTTACTTTCGTAATCAAGTTGAACACGAAGCCAAAGTCTCAATTGCAAAGTCTTTTGGGGCTGGGATCGCTCATGAAATGCGAAACCCGCTTAGTGCACTCCTTTCTTCGTTTGAAGTCGTACGCTCGATAGTACCTAGCAGTAATTCATCTTACCGAAATTCACATCACTTGAATGCTCAGGAAATTCAAATTCTCAATGACATTATTGAAGATTCGATGAAAGTGATTTGGACCGGAAACGAAACGATTGACTTACTATTAACCTCTATCGACCAGAATAGGGTTTCTACCTCAACGTTTTGTAAACATCGAGCCAAAAAAGTTATAGAGAATGCGATTGATAGCTATAGCTATAAAAATGCCACAGAAAAAAGACTTGTTGCTTTGGAAATGGATAAAGAGTTCGAATATCTAGGCAGTGATACCTTGCTCAAGTATGTCATCTATAACCTGTTGAAGAATGCCTTCCGTCATCGTGGCACGGGTCGTTTCAAAATCACGGTATCTTCAAAAAAAACGTCCGATGGCTACAGTGTATTTATCAAAGATACAGGGCAGGGTATCGAGCCGCAGCTTATTAAGAACATTTTTGAGGATTTCTACACGACAGGTAAAAATGGAACCTTTGGCCTTGGTCTGTCGTTCTGTAAGAAAGTGATGAAATCGTTTGGCGGCAGTATTGTATGTCGCTCTGAATTTGGAGAGTGGACCGAGTTTGAGCTTGTTTTCCCAGACAGCAACTCGACGCAAGTCGCCACAATTAAACAGGAACTTATGAAAGCGAAATCGGTGCTGTTTATTGGCAGTGAGCAAGGTGTATTGGGAAGCGATATTAGACAAGTCGGGCTTGAAGCGGATTTAAATTTGACTCAAAAGTCTCTTGTTGACGCTGTCGAGTTGGAAGAGCATCAGTTTGAGTACAACCTTATCGTCATTGATGGTGCTCTCGATGCTGCAGGTTGGGCGCTTATGTCACGCTTAGAAGGTAAGCTCAGTTTTACAGAGGGGCGTATAGCGTTTATTCATGATGAACACTCTTCTCGTAACCTGTATTTCCAACGATATGTGGATGTTCAGTTGTTTAGCATTCAGAAGTTTGTACAAGATCCATCTGCAGCTGTCGATTATCTGCTATTTGATGATTTTGATGTTGAGCAGCCGGCGCACTCATACAATGAGATTTCGACTAAGCGTACGGTCATGATTGTTGACGACAACCACTCGCTGCGTTCCATCACTAGCATTATGCTGGAAAAGCAGGGGTTGCATGTTATTCAAGCAGAAAACGGTCAGAAAGCTTTGCAAATATTGGAAGAAGAAGACGTCGATTTGATCTTAATGGATATAGAGATGCCTGTTATGGACGGACTCACTGCGACAAGGCGTATACGTCAGTCGGAGAGCCACTATGCTTCGATACCTATCGTTGGTTATACCGGCGATAAGAGTGATGAGACAGTGGTCAAGATCAGCGAGTACGGTATGAATGACTATCTTGTTAAGCCGACGCCAAAAGATGAGCTTATAGATAAAGTAGCCACATGGATTTACTGATTCTTGTTTGAAAAAGAGCGCCAGTTTGAGCGCTCTTTTCTGATCTAAGATATAAATCACTACGAAAAAGAAAGATCAGGGTTATCCCATGCCCTTTGGCAGACCTCGAGTACGCGATTCAGCTCTGCTTTACTGTGACCCGAGTTAATCGAAAATCGAATTAAGTGCTTGCCGTGCGGTGTTGCTGGTGGGCAGAATACCGAACCAAATACTCCATTTTCCTCAAAAAAGTTTCTAATCTTTAGTGTGTTATGCACGTCCCCGGTATCGATACCAAAGATTTGTGATTCGCTATCGATATCAAAGCCAATTGAGCGCAGCCCTCTGTTCAAATAGTCCGCATTTTTCTTTAACGTACGCCTAGCTTCGTCGGCGTCTACAATCACGTCGAATGTTGCGTTCAACCGATCCATCTCATAAGGCAGCATGGCGGAACTGAAGATGGATGGAAACGCCAGTAGCGGGACTAAGTAGGCGGTCTGTTCATTGGCCAAGATAGCCCCAGCCCGGTAAGCAAAGGTTTTAGCAAGGCTGGCAGTAATGAAGTCTACATGCTCTGTGAGTCCAAGCTCCGCGACTAATCCTGCTCCGTTTGGACCGTGTGTACCTATAGAGTGGGATTCATCCACGACTAACGCACAGTCATACTTGTAGGCAAGTGATACCACGTCGACAAGTGGGGCGATAGTACCTATGGTGCTATAGATAGAATCGACTAAGATGATACCGGAACCATGGCGCTTTAATTGTCGCTCAAGATGACGCATATTGTTATGCATGAACATATGAACCTCTGCGCCAGCAATTCTAGCTCCCTCCCACAGCGACGCATGGGCGAAGAAATCCACGTAGACATTGGTATCTTTATCACATATGCCCTGTAGTAAGTCGATGTTAGCGTTCCAACCAGATTGGGCGACGACACAGCGATCGAAGCCGGTTAGTTTCGCGAGCTTCTCTTCGAAAATGGGTTGATTTTCAGCGCCGCGTAGCAGAGCGCCCGACATGAGAAGGCTCTGATCATTGTCACGAATAGCTTGGATATGGGCATTTTTAATCGCATCGTTATTGTGTAAATCCAGATAGTCATTTGTCTGCATCACAACGTCACCTGACTGAGGCGGCATACCGAAAATGATAGGTTTATGGTCAGCGAGAATATTAATTCTATCTTCGATGATTGCGTCGAACTTCTTAGTGATAAAATCTGGGAGAGACTTTTTGATCTGAGTTAGTTGCATAGCAGTTATTCTCTATAAAAATTGATTTATATGTCGGCCGATGCATTTATTTATTGCCGACGAGAGAATACCTGTCACTATTGAATATTTTATTATTTGTTGCTGATTGCAAAATGAACTATATTGGGTGGGAATAGTTTTATTCTGATTATACCCGTTGGGAGTCTAACTGGTTGATAATCGTATCGTTATTTATAAATTCTGACATTATTATCAAATAAAATCAATGCTTACTTGCTAGCTCTGGCCAATACATTTTTACAAATCCAATCGTGACCCAAGCAACGGCTAATGAAGCGACTGATAATTCCAAAAATCCAAAATTATGTAGCCAATGCCATTGTGGATGTTCTGCCTCAAAGAACGTAGTTAATCGGTGCATAGCGATAGAGCTAATCACAGATGGAAACGTAATAGCGGCGATGGACGGCTGAAACTTCAAACGCAATAATCGAATATAGCAGAGATAGATTAACATCGTCATTGTGATTGCTATTCCAGCTAGCGCACCTGTGAGTATAGGATCAGGCTCGGAGAAGTTAACCAAGTATGCGGATAATGTGAGGTTGATCGGCGCAGCCATGATGGCCAGAGTAGGTCTTGCACGCTTAGGTAACATCCCTTCAAAGACCAATCTATAAAGGACCAGTGGCAGCATAAAAAAGTAGATGGTGATACAAACAGATGCGATGGTTTCTGAATAAACAGTATGACCAAATTGAGTGCCTGCGAGCGAACTGCTTATTAAGCCAACCGGATATAGAAACCAGCTTGGTACTATATTTGATATGCGAAAGTTTTTTAATTGGTAATAAAAAAACAAAATGGCCATACAGATATGTAACGTTAACGCGGCAAACCAAAGTGGATAGGCAATTAACGGAAGAATGACCGCGAGATAGTCACATAAAATGAGTAGAGCCATACTCATCGGCGCCATTAAGCTACCGGTAAGGGGATGTTTAATGTCCGCAGAAAAAATATGTCTGTTGAGAAGATATTTAATCAGTACCGGAAAAAGTAAAAGTGCACCAAGAGACGCTAATATTGGTTGCACGTTTTTTCCAAATTCTGGAACATAGAGTGCCCATGCATGCCCAAGACCAATCATGCCAAGCGCAAGGGATGCTTGTGATGTGGGCACATTGTGGAACTGTGTAAGGCGCTTTAACGAGGCAAGGCTAATGGTCACTGAGGGCTCTCTTAGATATCCATATCAATCGACGGCTAGAGCATAGCAGTCTAGCCGTCCGATTATACATGCTTTTTGTAGAGACGAAACCATCACCACAGTTTGTAAGGTTAGTTTGTTTCTTTTCTCGGCAAATCTTCCTGACGCAGCTTTTCATTTTTTAGTGTTCTGTGCAGCAATTGGCTGTAAATTGGTTGGCCACCAAGCATCTGCGCGACGATCGTTGCGCCTAGGCCTGTAATGATAAGCGGTAGAATGAGATGGTAATTGTTCGTCATTTCAATCACCAGCAAGATGCCAGTAATTGGCGCGCGCACGGTAGCAGCGAATAGTGCGCCCATGCCAGCAATAGCGAATACACCCGGTTCAATAGGCAATTCAGGAAACAGTGAATGTGCGACTAAACCAAAGGCATAGCCAAACGATGTACCCAAGGCTAGCATAGGCGCGAATATTCCTCCGGGTGCGCCAGAACCAAAGCAAATCAGCGTGGTAAGAACTCGGCCAATAAACAAAAGAATGAGGACACCCGCACTAAAGCTACCATTGGTTATCTCCGGTATTAAACCAATGCCTCCCCCTGTCAGCTCAGGTACGTATAAAAGTAGCAAACCGAAACTGCCACCGATCATTGAGCCGGTAAACAAAAATCGTTTCAGATCGTTTTTGTGGATACGCACAAACATATCCTGAAACAGTGTGACCAGCCGATTGAACACAACCCCAAAGCCACCAAACAAAGTACCTAACAATAGGAATAACCACAGGACGGTGAGATCCGGCGAGTCATATTGCGGCATCGTAATTACTGCATGCTGGCCATTAATAGAGCGGAATACAATGGTAGCCGTCACCGCAGAGATGAGTACCGCTTTGATGGAAATAAGCGAGTAACGAAAGTGCGGGCGCATTTCTTCAACAACAAACATAATGCCAGCGAGGGGTGCGTTGAAAGCAGCCGCAAGGCCACCGGCAGCGCCAGAGGCAAGTAGTGTATGTCGACTATCATCGTTTTTAACTCGAAACAGGTCGGTTACCATACGGCCAATGTTGCCACCCATCTGAACCGTTGGCCCTTCGCGTCCCAATACCATTCCGGAGCCAAGGGCGCCCAAGCCACCAAAGAACTTAACTGGCAGTACACGCCACCAACGAACAGGGCGCATGTTGTCCATTGCTCCTTCAATTTCGGGAATACCGGACCCGGCAGCTTCGGGGGCAAATTTGTGCACCAAAAAATAGCCGATGAACGCCAAAAATGCGCTAATGACAAAGGCGAGCAGCCATAGAGGCAGTACAGAACCTATTTCATCTTTTAGCCAGTCAGTGCGAGTTTCAGTGACAAAGTGCACACCAATCTCAAACAAGGTACCGACGAGCCCGGCCAAGATACCAACTACGCAGGAAAGCAGTAATACCGAGATAGGCGTTTTATCGCTAGAGAGAAACTGATTAATCGTTCCTTTTGGTACGCGGGCGAGTAACGATTGTTTTATTTTCTCTCTTTTGGTCATAGGGATGGGTGCCTGTATGGGGGAATGAATCTTCAAGGTTGAAATTATACGACCTAGCAAAATTGGCAATAGTGGTAAGAATGAAAAGTAGTATTCCACTTATCACTACTTCTTATGCTCTGGTGCGAAATTTCATCAATGCTCGACCATTTTGACGTAAGTTCAAAAGCGTCACTTATTTTTAGTAGAGAGCTTGAAAAAAGTCATTTTTGTACCATAGTTAAATCGTAGGGTTCATATTCGACAAACACGGAGGATTCCAATCCCTACCTACAATTTGGATGTACAACTTAAGAAACACATACTACTGCCTCGTTTTTATATCTCAGCCGATAGACTTGGTTCAGAGATTCGCAAACTCACGATTGAGTAACGAGGGATCAAGGCGCGCGCAAAGTGCGCCTTTTGTCTTCTATAGAAAACCACTCACTCTCCTCAGATGTCGCTTACCATTACCACTCACCATTAGATGGCTTTCGTATATCAGTACCGTGGCTAGAATAGTGCAGCGCGTTAGGTATATACTTTGGTGATTGACAGACATCGAGTAAGACAATGAAAAATCAAATACCTACCAACATCATCACTGGGTTCCTTGGCGTAGGTAAAACTACGGCCATTCTCAATTTACTAAAAGAAAAACCGCAACATGAGAATTGGGCTGTATTGGTCAATGAATTTGGTGAAGTCGGTATTGATGGCGCCATGATGGCAGAAGGCGGAGCCATGATTAAAGAGGTTCCGGGTGGTTGTATGTGTTGTACTGCGGGAGTGCCCATGTCGGTGGGTATTAATGCTCTGCTAAGACAAAAACCTGATCGCCTGATTATCGAACCAACAGGCCTTGGTCATCCTAAGCAAGTGATTAAAACGCTAACCTCAGAACAATACCAAAATTACATTGATTTGAGAGCGACCATTGCGCTGGTGGACCCACGTAACTTGTCTGATGAACGCCACCTTGAAAACAACAATTTCAACGATCAACTTGCATCGGCAGAGGTTATCATCGGCAATAAGGTTGATGAGTGTAGTGCACAAGATATCGACGTATTCAATGATTGGGTAACAGATCAGCAACCCGCGAAAATGTTCCATAAACTGGTGAAAAACGGCCAACTTCCTGTTGAATTATTGGATCTTGAAAGGCGAGAGGTCTTGGCGGAGGAAAATGGTCATGCTCATCATCACGACCATGACCACAGCGACTTAGAACCCGTATTTGAACTGCCACCGGAGAAGCCATATATTCGCCGTGAAAACCAAGGGCAAGGCTATTTCAGCTGTGGTTGGATTGTTGGTGAGGAGCACAAGTTCAATTTCGACGAGCTGTTTTCACTCTTTAGTGACCTTAATGCGGAGCGTGTCAAAGCCGTCGTCAACACCGATAAGGGCTGCTTCGCATTCAACGTCGCAAATCGAGTCGTGTCCGTTAATCAGATGTCACTTGAGGGCTATGAATCACGCATTGAGGTTATTGATTCGCAATTGATGCCATGGGAAGACTTAGAAGGCATTCTATTGAGGTTATGTGGTTTGAACGGCGCATAATATTGCAATCAGACACTGAGCATTGCAGATGACTTAATGAGTGAGGCGAAATGCCTCTCTTTTTTTGTGTGAAAAATGAGTAAATCCGCTGGTGAACTTTGCCGGACGTTCATTCTAGACTATTGTTATTATTGAAATAACAATAACTTGCAAACAAGCAAAGGAATGTCGGATGAGCGTAGTGTGTCGGGTGGTAAGCGCTGTGGTTATGCTGCTGGTAAGCGTAAGCTCCTATGGTAATGAAACGGATTTTTCGACGACGAGCAGCATTGAAGCAACCTATGTGGGAAGCGAAGCCTGCATAGAGTGCCATCAGAAAGAAGTAGAACAATGGAAAGGGTCCGATCACGAACGAGCCATGGATCACGCTACCACGCAAAGTGTCTTGGGAGATTTCGACAACGCCACGTTTGAGTTTAAAGGTAAAGAAAATCGATTTTTCAAAAAAGGAGAGCAGTACTGGGTCAACATAGAAGGACCAGATGGCCAGTTCCACGATTATCAAATTACCTACACGTTTGGTTACTACCCACTTCAACAGTACATGGTTGAATTTGACGATGGACGTGTCCAGTTAATCCCCTTCACATGGGACTCTAGAGGTAAAGCACAAGGCGGCCAGCGTTGGTATCACCTCTATCCGGATACAACGAGCAGCGATGAGTTCTACTGGACAAATACTGGGCAAAACTGGAATTTTATGTGCGCTGATTGCCATTCGACTAATTTAAAAAAGAACTACGACAAAGAGGGTAATCGATATTCGACAAGCTGGTCAGAAATAACCGTGGGCTGTGAGGCTTGTCATGGCCCGGCAAGTTTACATATTGAGCTCTCTAAGCAAAATAACCCAAACCAATTTAGCTCAAGTAGTCACTATGGCTTCGATCGCGACCTTTCCAAAGCCGTATCCGAGTGGGTCTATCAAGGGGGAAGTTCTACTCTTAAACCAAAAGCCATTAAGGACACACAGCAAGTCAAAGTATGTGCTCAATGCCATAGTCGTCGAGTGCAATTGTCTGAGCAGTACGACCACGTGCAAGGAGATATCTTTGATAAGTACCTTGTCTCTAATCTAACGCCTGAGCTATATCATTCAGATGGTCAGATTTATGATGAAGTGTATGTCTTCGGCTCGTTTGAACAATCTAAGATGGCACAAAAGGGCGTAACCTGTACCAACTGTCACGAGCCCCATTCAGCCAAACTTAAGATTCCAGAACAGGCCGTTTGTGCTCAGTGCCACGTTGCTTCGGAATACACACCAGAAAAACACACCTTCCATGAGGCAGGTAGCGAAGCGAGCCAATGTACAACCTGTCACATGCCGGAGACTACCTACATGGAGGTCGATCCACGACGCGATCATAGTTGGCATGTACCTAGACCGGATATGAGTAAACACATCGGCACGCCTAACGTTTGCTCTTCTTGTCATGAGGACAAGGGGACGGATTGGGCCATTCAAACGTTGGCACAGTGGTTCCCAGATTCGAATTATCAAAACAGTCAGCATTATGGGATTGCATTTTATGCTGCAGATATTGGTCACCCAGCGGCGGCCGATGCGCTTTCCTATATCGCGCAAGACATTAACCAAGCATCGATTGTAAGGGCGTCAGCATTACAAAGAATGGCGAACTACCAAGGGCAAAATAGCTTAATCGCGCTGGGTAGAGCGGTGAAAAATAGTGAGGCAATGATTCGAATTGGTGCTATTCAAGGTAGTGCGCCTTATCCAGCTCATCAACGTTGGCAAATCATTGCACCGTTGCTTGATGACGATGTTCTCGCTGTTCGTGCGGAAGCTGCTGGTGCGTTAGCGCAGTATTGGCGAGAGCTTAACCCCCTACAAAAAGATCAACTTAAAGCGCCACTGCAAGAATACATTGATATTCAGCAATACAATGCCGACCGTGGTTTTGGGCGCACCAATCTTGGCAATGTCTACGCCGCTCAAGGCAAACCAAAGCTCGCGATTGAAGAGTACCAAGGGGCGATTGCTATTGAGCCCTATTTTGAGAACAGCTACATCAATCTCGCCGATCTGTATCGAGGTCAGGGTGACGAAGCATCGGCGGACAAAACACTCGCGCTTGGGATCAAAAACCAACCAAAATCGGCTGCTATTCATTACAGCGCTGCGTTGTCAAAGCTTCGTCAAGGCGACAAAACCATGGCTAGCCAACTACTTGATAAGGCGACACAGCTAGAAGCCAATAATCCGCAGTATTGGTTTGTGTATGGGTTAGCGATGGAAACGGCGGATGTTAACGTCTCACTCAAAGCGGTTGATAAGGCCTATCAGTTGAGTAGAAATCCAGAGCATCTGTTTTCTAAGTGCGACTTAATGCTCAAGCATAAGCACCAAGGTGCGGCACAGTGTCTCAATCAATTGTCGAAGTTAGCACCACCAGAAGTTATACAGCAGCTAAAATCACGCTATCAACCGTGAAAAAGCATTACCTCTATAACCAAAAGTTATAGAGTGACTAAGTAGTATTAAGTCAATTATTGAGGTCTATTCATTTAAACGAAGACGAGCAAGCAAAAGGTGTGAACCCATGAATCAAGCGCAAACAGAACTTAACCGCCTAGTGACAGAAGTGGGAAAATCAGTGATAGGCCAACAACACGTGGTGACAGCACTGGTGGTTGGCTTGATTACCAACGGCCACATCTTGCTTGAAGGCTTGCCTGGTACCGCAAAGACTCGCTCAATTAAGTCGCTGGCCGAGCGTTTGAATACCAGTTTTGGGCGTATTCAGTTCACACCAGACTTACTCCCTTCCGATGTTACAGGTACCGAGATATATCAAGACGTGGATGGCAAGCCCCAGCTTCATTTTCAAGCAGGCCCCATTTTCAATAGCATCGTTTTAGCCGATGAAATCAACCGTGCCCCTGCAAAAGTACAAGCAGCACTCCTTGAGGCTATGGCGGAAGGTACAGTTACAGTGGGTGGTGATAGCCATAAATTGCCAGAGCTGTTTATGGTGCTGGCAACGCAAAACCCGATTGAACAAGAGGGTACTTACCCACTGCCAGAGGCGCAGATGGATCGCTTCATCATGAAAGTTACGGTGGATTACCCAGAAGATGACGCTGAGCGCGATATCATTCGATTGGTACGAAATGAGGAGCGCGCAGTAGGTGGGGCTGACAGCTCGAAGCTAACAGATGAATCGGAGTCAGTGACCATTTCTACCGATTCCGTGTTTGCCGCGAGGCGTGAAATGCCAGAGATTGAAGTTTCAGAACTGGTTGAAAACTATATTGTTAACCTTGTTATGGCGACAAGACAGCCTGAGCGCTACCCAGAGTCCTCTCTCGCCGATTGGATCCTCGTCGGCTCATCGCCACGTGCTTCTATTGCTCTAGATAAGTGTAGCCGTGCTTATGCTTGGTTACAGGGTCGTAATTATGTCGAACCTGATGATGTAAGAGCGGTCGCTAGTATGGTACTTGGCCATAGAATTGCTTTGTCCTACAACGCACTGGCTGAACAAGTGACACAGCAAGATGTTGTTAATCACTTGCTTGATGTTGTGGCTATTGGCTAAGTCGCTAGAGGTACTTCTATGGCTTCTAAACACGCCAATAATCACGATCATCGAATCCACACCTCGTATGAGCGCTTGGTGAAGCTGCAATCACAGGTTCAGTCGTTTTCGTTGTTACCACATTTGGTTGCTCAATCGCGAATGTCAGGCCGACATGGCTCGCCTTTTCGTGGACGCGGCCTCAACTTTGAGGAGCTTCGTCACTATCAAATGGGCGATGATATTCGCAATCTCGATTGGAAAGTCACCATGCGTACAGGCAAACCCCATGTTCGCACTTACACAGAGGAGAAAGACCGCAACTTTATTCTCTGTGTTGATCAGCGCAGCGGGATGTACTTTTCTTCCATTGATACTATGAAATCAGTGGTTGCTAGCGAGATCGCTGCATTATCCGCGTGGCGCATTTTGAAAGATAACGACCGGGTCGGCTTTATCATTAGCCGATCGAATCAGATTGAATATCTGAAACCACAACGATCTCAAAATCACCTGTTACATGCGTTAAAGCGACTCAATGACGCGAACCATGCGTTAGATATCTCTAGCGAGGATAGCGAGCGTGCTAACTTTTCTTCCACCATTCGAATGCTCGGAAATTTAGGGCTCAAAAATGCCACTATCTTGTTTATCAGTGACTGGTCAGGCGCGACAGAGTTTGATTTGGATCGGCTCAAGTACCTTCAGCAGCATAATGATATTTTGAGTGTGGTGATTTCTGACCCATTGGAAGCGGCGTTACCGGCTGATATCTTAGATTCTGCTTCGTTGGTGTTTGGAGACGGAAAGTATCAGCTGAGCGTGACGGAAAAAACTAAATTGGACAAAGCGAACCAAGGTTTAAAAGCACACGCTCATCATCGCCTGGAAAAGCTAGGGCAATTAATGGCAATGAAGCGATTGCCTGTGATAGAGCTATCCACAGATGGCCAACATATTGATGCTTTCAAGCGCGCCGTCGGAGGGTTTGCATCATGACCCAAGCTGCCCCGAGTTCCTATATTCTTCGCAATATGTCAGAAGTCCCTAATCCTGATGCTATCTCTTGGTTTCCTCAAACTTTGGGTTGGCAGGTTTTAGCCTTGTTGATTGTTGCTTTCATTATTTATAAATTTGCGCTCGCGTATTGTAACAAGCAGATGCAGCGTTATCGAAAAGAAGCAAAGCAGGTATTGGAAATGCATCGCAACACCGATGAAATGCCACTGGTTTGCTACGACGTGCTAAAAAGCACCTTTCACTATCTGTATCCAAACCAGCCACAGCAATTTAACCGAGCTTGGCTATCGACGTTGAGTCAAACATCAGACGCAAATCTATCCAGCGAACTAGACCTAGTATTAGGCGAGAAGTGGCTGAAAACGCTGGTCACTCGATCTGTCGTGTTAACTGACCAAGAAGCCGAGCAGGTTTACGACATGGTTTGTCTTTGGGTTGATACACATACGACACCAACATGGCTTAAGCGACATTGGTCATTGAGCGCCACGATTTCGCGAGCTCTGAACAAAACTAAGCGTGCTATCTCTGGCGTAATGGGAGAGACGTCATGAGTTGGGACAGTCTTTCTTTAATTCATCCTTTATGGCTGCTGCTATTACCACTGCCGATCTTAGTGTATCGATTGGTGCCTGCATACAAAACGAAGCAGAGCGCTATTAAGGTACCTTTTTTCCGCAGCCTACTAGATATTCTTGGGGAAGAGCCTGAACAGGGCGCAAGTCAGCTAAATCCGTCGTGGTGGCAACGGGCTATTTTGGTTGTCTCGTGGATCTTATTAGTCTTTGCAATGACCAAGCCAACCGTGTTGGGTGAGCCTCAAACCCGAGAGAAGCTGGGTCGTGATGTGATGGTTGCCGTCGATCTTTCTGGTTCGATGTCTGAAATGGACTTTCTATCACCGGATGGACAAGCGATTTCCAGACTTGACGCAGTAAAAGGTGTACTAACGGATTTTGTCGCAACGCGTGATGGAGACCGTCTTGGTCTGATTCTTTTTGGTGATGCCGCCTATTTGCAAACCCCATTTACCGCGGATCACGATGTTTGGCTTGCGCTATTGAACCAAACCGAAGTGGCGATGGCAGGGCAAAGTACTCACCTAGGGGATGCGATTGGTCTCGCGATTAAGGTGTTCGAGCAATCACAGGGTGAAGCTGAACGCGAAAAAGTCGTGATCGTGTTAACCGATGGTAATGACACAGGAAGCTTTGTTGAGCCCAAAGATGCCGCAACGGTAGCAGCAGCGAAACAGGTACGGATTCACGTTATTGCAATGGGTGATCCAGAAACCGTTGGTGAGCAGGCACTGGACATGCAGACCATAGAAAACATCGCTAACTCATCGGGTGGCCAAGCATTTCAGGCGATGGATCAAGAGGCTTTGCAACAAGCCTATCAAGCCATTGGAGAGCTGGAGCCGAAATTGTACGAAAGCACACAGTATCGACCGAAGCAAACCGTTCACCAATACCTAATGATGATCGTCGTTGTACTGTATTTAATCGCATTTTCAGCGGCAACAATACGTCGTTCATTGTTCACAGCGAATCAAAATGCAGAAACTAAACAGCAGGAGAGCGAGTCATGAGCAGCTTGGCTATTGAGCAGTTCTTCTCTCAGTTTCATTTTATGCGCCCGATATGGTTACTAGCGTTTGTGCCGCTGGGATTATTGCTACTACTTCGCTGGCGCCGAGAAACAACCGCTGCTTGGAAAACGATTATTCCCGAGCACTTGCAAAAGGCACTCATTATAGGAGAGCAGGGCTGGAAGAGTCAGCTACCTCTTAAGTTGCTTAGTGCTATTTTAGGCACTGCCATTGTTATCTGCGCAGGGCCGACATGGGAGCGTGAACCTTCGCCATTTGGTGAAGATCAAGGCGCACTTGCCATTGTGCTTGATGTCAGCACGTCTATGGATCAAACAGACTTGCCGCCGTCACGTCTAGAGCGAGCAAAATACAAGATTCGAGACTTATTGGAAGCAAGAAAAGGCGGTAAAACGTCGCTCATTGTTTTCGGTGGTAGTGCTCATACAGCGATGCCGATGACACAAGACAATCAAGTCTTCTTGCCATTCCTCAATGCGATCACACCTGAAGTGATTCCAGTGCAGGGAAAGAGTGTCCAATCGGCAATACCTGAGCTTCAATCGCAGTTAAAAAACTTTCCTTCAGCTTCGATTTTGATTGTTTCTGATGGTGTTTCTCAAGAAGGGATTAAACTCTATCAAGATGCTTTTCAAGACACGAACCAACTGGTGATGGTCTTAGCTGTAGGAAACCAGGCTATTCATAGTAGTTCTGCGACCGACTGGGACAGTTTGAAGCAACTGGCCAGTGCAACCGATGGCCGATATTACTCACTGACCACGGACGACAGTGACATCAACAGTATTGCGTCTGATGTTGAGCGTCATATGCAGATCTCGGGAGAGTCGGCGATGCCGTGTCGGGACATGGGTTACTACCTCGTGTTTCCAGTGATGCTGTTGGCGTTGTTGTGGTTTAGAAAAGGTTGGTTGGTTCAATGGGCAATTCTTGCCACGTTAATGAGTCCAAATATTTTTCTAAACCAAGCTCATGCAGACACAGTTTCCGCAGTAGCAAGTAGTGAGCAAATCAGAGAGCCGAAATCAGCCGTCGAAGAATTTTGGGACAGTGCGACTCAAACTTGGATGGATTTATGGCTGACACCAGAGCAGCAAGGCCAGTGGTACTTTAACCGAGGGGAATTCATCAAAGCGGCTAATCATTTTCAAGAGCCAATGTACAAGGGCATCGCTTTTTACTATGGACGCGACTTTGCCTCGGCGCAGTCGCAGTTTTTGCAGGTACAGGGTGATGAACGAGCGGTTCTTTATCTAGGAAACGCCTTGGCAAGACAACGAGAATATCTTGCAGCACGAAATCTGTATAAAGATCTTATCGAGAAAACCAATGATGAAAGTATCGCTGTGGTGGCAAAGCAAAACTATCAAGCCATGAGTGAATTGGTAGACGAGATTAATCGAGTGAGTGAAAGCCAATCGGGTACCACTGACGGACCAGAAGAGTCGATGGAGCTTGGAGACAACCCGAGAACGGCCGACGGCGCTGAAGAAAATACTGCCTCAGAGCTGATGTTAAAAGAAACCTTGAACGCTAACGAGATATTGGGAAGCCAGGAACTTGCAGATAAGTGGCTTCGCAAAGTTGAAGCTGACCCAAAAAACTTTTTGCGAAACAAATTCCAAATCCAACTTCGTGAGCAGGGGAGCCAACAATGAACATCGTTAAGTTAGCGAAACTCTTTACTCAAGTGGGTTCATTATTATTTCTGGCCTTGATGACCTTGCTCGTCCCGATTTCGGCGCAGGCAAGTATGACTATCAATCAGTTGGAAAGAGAAGGTGACGTAGAGATAACCTCTTGGCTTAGCAAAGGGGAGAACGCATCAGAGCCGGCCGCGATACGTGAGCAAGTTATTCTTTATATCGAGGTTGCCACACCAAGGTGGTTTACTGGTGGTACACGTATCTCTGGCTTTGGTATGCCGGATTTGATTGTGAAGCAGCGCAATCAACTTGCAACTAACTACACGGAACGTAAAGGCGGCCAGACATGGTCGCGCCAACGCTGGGAAATAACCTTATATCCTCAGCAAAGCGGAGAGTATCGAATACCCAAAGTACCCGTTAGAGTTCAAGTATCTGCTCCGGATGGTTCAAATGTCTCTGGGACACTGTATACCGAACCGATGTCACTGTTTACCTATCTTCCGGATGCGTCGTTTACTCAAGACGAAGCCTGGTTCTCTGCTAATGATGTTAAAGTGCAGGAATCTTGGAGTGCATCGTCCGAAGAGCTGCATGCGGGTGACAGTATCGTAAGGACTCTCGAGGTTGAAGCTGACGATACTCTCTCGATTATGTTGCCACCACTGAGCGATGACAGCATTGCTGGCGTGAAAGCGTATCCGAAGCCCAGTGTTTTATCAGATAGCCAAACGCGAGGCGTATACAAATCAAAACGTGTCGATGAGGTCACTTACATTGTTACCACAGGCGGCGAAGTGGTGTTTCCAGAGCAAATCGTTCGCTGGTGGGATGTCGAAACGCAATCTGTACAGACAGTGACTTTGGAAGCTAAAAAAGTACGGGTTGCTCACACTTGGCGTTCACTTTTCAATACGTATAAAACTGAATTCGTTATACTTTCGATTGTTATCTTAGCGCTGCTAATAGCTTCGAGATTGATATATCGATTCTTTAAAACTCACCCAACACCACCTTGGTGGGAGTTGGCTCAAGCCATTCGTCATCGCGATTGGCCGAGTGTTAGGCGTCTGATATACAGAAAAGGCCGCCAAGTGAGCGGTGAAGTTGAACTCAAAAAAATGCGCAGCGATGCTTCTTGGCAACAAACCAGTCAAGAGGTGCAAGGTGATAGGGTAGATGCCGCCCAAAGTCGTTGGATGTGGCGTCAGCTAAAAGACTCGAAACGGGGTAGCTTAAAGCACGGCTCACCAAACCCCGGTTCACCAGAAAGTAGGCTTCGAGAAAAAGCGAGAGTCAATCCGTATTAAAAGGTTTAGATAGGTGGCGAAAACCGAGCTAAGCCTCTGCAGGTGATAAAAAGGTAATAATGAAAAACACCGAGCTCAACCTTATCCCAGTCTTTGTAGCCATCTATGAAGAACAGAGCCTATCCAGTGCCGCGACACGTTTGGGTATTAGTCAGCCTGCGGTAAGTAAGGCACTCAAGCGATTACGAGAGATATATGAAGACTCCTTGTTTCATCGCAACGCCAGTGGCGTAGAGCCGACGACGTTTGCCAATGACATCTATCCAGCATTGGCAACGTCGCTTAAAAATTTCAATTCAACCCTAGAGGCTTCACGAGACTTTAATCCCAAAACGTCAACCAAGACGTTTTCTATCGCTTCTGTTTCTGCCGCAAACTATGCCGTGTTGCCTGAACTGTTAGTAAGGTTTGCCAAAATTGCACCTAAGGTGTCGCTGGAAGTTCACCCGTTATTTACCGAAGATCATGAGTCTGATTTGCGATTGCAACGTTATGATTTAGTTATTGATAGGACGCGTGCTGATGTGACTACGCTAAAAACCAAAGAGATCTTCAAAGAGAAGCTCTATGTGGTTGCCGCCAATGATCATCCAAGATTAACTGGCGAGACAATAACAACGGACGAATATTTGGCCGAGCAACACGTTGTGATGTCTCGCTGGCAGACCCGTCAAAGCTTCTTTAGTGAAAAGGACTTTCCCGAGTTTGGGAAACGAAAAATAGTGTATCGAGCGCCCGGTGAAGTGGACATGCTTCCTGTGATCAGTCAAACGGAAGCCATTGGGCTTATTACCCACTCAACCCTTACTAAGTTTTCTCTGGGTCTGAACGTCAAAGCGTTACCAATGCCATTTGGCGCCTCTGAGCATGGGCTAAGCATGGTGTGGCACCCAAGCCGAAATTCCGATTCCGCGCATCAATGGCTGCGAAATCAAATCGCCAAAATTGCCAGCACGATAAATAGATCATCCAACAAGTAGAAAACGCCCAGAGTTATTCGCTTTGGGCGTTACTTCTTTCAAACCATCACGAAGCGTATTTTAGCGTCTTGCTGGAAATGTACGTCGTGCGATGCGAGTTAAGATTATGCTGCTTTTGTGCTCTTGTAGTTGCCTAAAAGGGCACGATAGAGCTCGTTATCATTGAGTACACCTAACAATTTACCCTGCTCGGAGAGCAAAATAGGTTGACCACTTCTGTGCTTGAGTTCAATAGCGTCTCGCATGGCTATATCAGGACTCACAACAACGATTGTAGACGGGGAGACGTCTTCCAGCTTGTTTTTTTCATTATCCCATTCCAACAAACTAAGACCGGGCTGTTGAACCAATGAAAGTGAGTCTGAAGTTTGTTCTACCCACACTTGTTGGCTGCAACAGACTTGTAAACGTGAGTCTTCACGTTTTAGCTCGCTGGTGGGTCGCATCAAAGAGCGTCCTTTGAGTACGTTTAAAGGGTTGGTATGCGCGACAAAATCACGTACATAATCATTTTTAGGATTAAGAATAATCTCTTCTGGCTTTCCGTGTTGAATCAAACGACCAGATTCCATGATTGCAATGTTGTTGCCAATTTTAAGCGCTTCATCGAGATCATGGCTGACGAATAAAATGGTTTTGTTGAGTTTTTCTTGCAGCATGATGAGCTCGTCTTGAAGCTGGGCACGTATCAAGGGATCAAGTGCTGAGAAGGGCTCGTCCATTAACAAGATATCGGTATCCATAGCAAATGCTCTTGCAAGACCAACACGCTGCTGCATTCCGCCAGACAGTTCGTGAGGATACTTATCTTCCCATTCTGACAGACCAACCATATCAAGTTGCTCGCGAGCTCTGTTTCGGCGTTCTGATTTCCCTACGCCTTGCAGTTCTAAACCAAATGCCACGTTATCAAGTACAGTTAACCAAGGCATTAAAGCAAACTTTTGAAATACCATAGATACACGGTGAGTCCGCAAATGGCGTAAACTGTCTTCATCGCAGCTTGATAGATCAACTTGAGCTTCGCCATCTTTAACTTCAAGGTTGCCACGAGAGATCTCGTTTAATCCATTCACGGCACGAAGTAAACTGGATTTCCCTGAACCAGAAAGTCCCATGAGAACACAAATCTCTCCTTCTTTAACCGCCATAGAGACATTATCAACACCGACGACTTGCCCTGTTTCATCGATAATCGCTTGGCGCGATTTGCCGCTGTCCAATTGGTCTAGTGCCAACTGTGGCTTGTCACCAAACACGACATCGAGATTTCGAATAGTAATCGCATCCATAATTACGCTTCCCTTTGGTTTGGTGATTTGCATAGGCGATCGAGGATGATCGCTACAAGAACAATCGCTAATCCCGCTTCAAAGCCTTGTGAAATGTTGACTGTGTTCAAAGCACGAACGACTGGTTTTCCTAAGCCATCGGCTCCAACAAGGGCGGCAATCACTACCATAGAAAGCGACAACATAATGCACTGAGTCACCCCCGCCATTATATTTGGCATTGCTGCGGGTAGTTCGACTTTGAATAGTAGTTTCATGCGAGTCGCACCAAACGCTTTACCCGCTTCTACAAGTTCTTCTGGTACTTTTGTGATGCCGAGATACGTCAATCGAATTGGTGCTGCGATAGCAAAAATAATGGTTGAGATCAGCCCCGGTACGATACCAAGCCCAAATAAAACCAAGGTTGGAATTAGGTAAACGAATGTTGGAACTGTCTGCATCAAATCGAGGATCGGTCTTAAAATGGTATACAGCCAAGGACGGTGTGCGGCCATGATCCCAACAGGGACGCCAATTAATACAGAAATCGTTGTCGCGGCAAAAACCAAAACAAAGGTTTCTAGCATTTCTTGCCAGTAGCCAAGATTAAGAATGGTGAGTAGGGCACCAATAACAAACAAAACGAGTGGAATACTACGGTGTAAGTACCAAGCAAGTGCCGCGGTAATCGCAATAGGCATTGCTGGTGGCATCCACTTAAAAATATCGACAGCAAAAAGAATGATTGTCTCTAGGAAGATAGCGATCGCATCAAATAGACCCGCTGCATTAAAGGTTAACCAATCAACCCCTGCTTCCATCCATTGACCCAATGGGATTTTGTTGTCTGTAATAAAATTCACAATACAGCCTTTGTGGTAATGATTATTCTAGCGTGTGACAAGAGGTGGGCGAGGTGCCCACCGAGCACATCATTCGTTAAGCTTTTGAATTGATGTAGCTGTTTATTGCGCCTTGAGCGTCTTCACCAGCTAGCGTTTTCACACCTTCTAACCAGGCTTCAACTTGTTGTGGATTCGCTTTCAACCACTGCTGAGCTGCTTTCGCAGGTTTCACATTTTGGTTCAATATCGCTTCCATTAGTTCGTTTTCCATTTCTAAGCTGAACTGTAGATTTTTAAGCAAGTTACCGACATTTTGGCACTCATTTATGTAATCTTTGCGGACGTTGGTGTAAACATTGGCTCCGCCATAGTTTGGACCGAAGAAGTCATCGCCGCCGTCTAGGTAAGCCATATCAACATTGCTGTTCATTGGGTGTGGAGCCCAGCCGAGATAGACGATCCATTGGTTACGACGAACAGCTCGTGATACTTGAGACACCATGCCTGCTTCACTTGACTCTACTAAGCTGAACTCCTTCAGGCCAAATGCATCGCTGTCGATCATTGATTGAATCAAACGGTTACCATCATTGCCTGGCTCAATACCGTAGATGCGGTCTTTGAACTTGTCGCCATGCTTTGCAAGATCTGCAAAGCTTTTTACGCCAGCGTCATAAACGTATTTAGGCACCGCTAGGGTGTACTTTGCTCCTTCGAGGTTGGCACGGACGGTTTCAACAGTGCCGGCTTCACGGTATTTAGCGATATCTCCCTCCATTGTGGGCATCCAGTTGCCAAGGAAGATATCGATATCACCGTTCGCCATTGAGGAGTAGGTAACAGGAACAGACAGTAGATCAGTTTTGGTTTGATAGCCTAGGCCTTTAAGTAGTTCAGATGTTACAGCTGTGGTGGCGGTGATATCTGTCCAACCCACATCAGCAAAACGGACAGTTTCACATTGATTGGCGTAAGCGTTCATCGCAAGACTACTTAAAGCGATGGTTGAGAGTGTTTTTGTCATCATAGACATGGTGTTTTCCTTGTAATGGTTACTGACTTTTGCGGTTAATTTAGCTCTCTACGCGGAGCATTAATTCGTTGTTTCTGTTGCCAGTCTGGTGCAATCCAAACGGGTTGATTGGTCGATTTGAGCATTGGTTGACCCAGAATCATGTCTGCGGCACGTTCAGCCACCATGATGGTGGGCGCATTTAGATTGCCGTTGGGAATCGTTGGGAAAATGGAGGAGTCGACCACACGTAAACCTTGGAGCCCTCTTACGCGGCAGTGTTCATCCAATACCGCCATTGGGTCGTTATCAGCGCCTATTTTGCAGCTGCACGAAGGGTGATAAGCGCTTTCGACATTCTCCTTCACCCACTGGTCGATAGCAGCATCACTAGTAATCTTGCCTCCAGGTTGAATCTCTTCACCACGATAATCGTCCATTGCTGGCTGCATTAAGATTTCTCGAGTAAGACGAATACAGTCTCGCCAGTCTTGCTTATCTTGCTCTGTGGAGATGTAGTTAAACTCGATCTTCGGTTTATCTTTAGGATTGGCAGAGGTAATGGCAATGGATCCGCGACTTTGAGGCTTGTTTGGGCCAACATGAACTTGGAAACCATGTCCATCAAAGGCCGCTTGACCGTCATAACGCATAGCAGCGGGTAAGAAGTGATACTGGATATTCGGCCATTTCAACCCTTCACGCGAGCGAATAAATGCACACGATTCAAAGTGATTGGTTGCCCCCAAGCCCTTGCGTGTTAATACCCATTCTGTCCCGATGAGCCCTTTGCTAATCAGCCCTAGCTTGCTGTTAAGCGTGATAGGCTGAGAGCAATGATATTGGAAGTAGACTTCAAGGTGATCTTGCAAGTTTTCGCCCACACCGGACAGTTCGTGGGTAAGCTCAACCCCCGCTTGTTCCAATACTGCTTTCGGGCCAATGCCAGAGAGTTGCAAAAGCTGAACTGAGCCTACCGAGCCGGCACTTGAAATGACTTCTTGATCGGCGAACACTTGTTTGATCACGCCCGATTTTTCAAATTGTACGCCAACCGCTCGTTTGTTTTCGAGTAGGACTTTGTGTGCAACCACACCTTTTATTAGGGTTAAGTTGGTGCGTTTCAGCGCACGCCTTAAGTAAGCGTTAGACGTAGAAGCTCGCACTCCACCATCAACCGTCATGTGCATTGGACCAAAGCCCTCTTGCTGATAGCCGTTGTAGTCTTGAGTTTCTGGATAGCCGGCTTCTTTACCTGCATCAATGAACGCTTGGTAAAGTGGGTTGCGTTTCATGTCATTGCCATTACATGTACCCACAGGACCACTACCACCACGGTAATTGTCTTCGCCGCCAATCCAGCTTTCCGCTTTACGAAAGTAGGGCAGGCAGTTTTGATAGTTCCAATTTTTCGCGCCGTGCTCTTCCCATTCATCAAAGTCACAAGCATGACCACGCACATACACCATGCCATTGATGGATGAGCTGCCACCGAGCACCTTGCCTCGTGGGCAATGAAGCTGGCGGCCATCGAGGCCTGTCTCTTCAACAGTTTCAAACTGCCAAGCGTATTTCTCGGTATTCATCGGGTAAGAAAGGGCTGTGGGCATTTGGATGAAAATACTTTTATCGGTACCGCCTGCTTCCAGTAGCAGCACCTGATGTTGACCACTTTCGCTAAGCCGATCCGCCAACACACAGCCGGCCGAACCCGCGCCGACGATAATATAATCGTAGCGTTGCATCATTTAATCTCTCCGTGATTTGAGTTAGGCGTAAGGGCTGGCGTAACTGCCAAGCTCAATCAACACACTCTTAGTTTGGGTATAGTGTTTAAGAGTCTCTGGGCCATTTTCACGGCCAATGCCTGAATGTTTGTATCCACCAACAGGCATTTCTGCAGGAGAATCTCCCCAGGTGTTGACCCAACAAATACCCGCTTGCATTTGATGAATAACACGGTGAGCACGAGAAAGGTTTTGGGTAAACACACCAGCGGCTAGGCCGTAGTCAGTGTTGTTCGCTCGCTCAATAACTTCTTGCTCGTCACTGAACTTAAGCACCGACATGACAGGGCCAAAGATCTCTTGCTGGACGTGGGGCATGCTGTCTTCACAGTCAACAAACACGGTTGGAGCAACAAAGTTACCGTGCTCTAGACCTTTGTCAGTCACTTGATAGCCACCTGTTAGGAGCGTTGCACCACTTTGTTTGGCACTTTCAATGGCTTGTAGGACTTTACTTAAATGGTCTTTGGAAATAAGTGCACCAATTTGAGTGTCCATATCCATAGGGTTACCGACAACGAGTTTTTCTGTTCGAGCTTTAAGCTGCTCAATAAATTGCGGATAAATCGAATCGTGGACAAACACACGTGTGCCATTGGTGCACACTTCGCCTTGAGTGTAAAAGTTAGCCACCATGGCAGCTGAAACCGCATCATTAAGTTTGGCATCGTCAAAGACAATCATTGGTGATTTTCCACCAAGCTCCATCGTGACTTGTTTTAGTGTCTTCGCACTGTCGGCCATCACTTGTTTGCCTGTACCAGACTCACCGGTAAAAGATACTTTGGCGATAGCAGGATGTGCTGTTAGCATTTGGCCGACACGGTGGTCACCTTGGACAACGTTAAATACACCGTCAGGCAATCCTGCTTCAGTGAAGATTTCAGCCAGCTTGAGTGCAGTGAGAGGCGTTTCTTCAGAAGGTTTGAAGATCATGGCATTACCAGCGGCTAAAGCTGGAGCCGATTTCCACATCGCAATTTGAATCGGGTAGTTCCACGCGCCAATGCCAGCACAAATGCCCAAGGGCTCTCGGCGAGTGTAGAAAAACTGATTTTCGCTCAATGGCTGCTGCTCACCTTGCATAGCTGGCACTAAGCCCGCAAAGTACTCAATGACATCCGCACCCGTTGCAATATCAACCTCAATCGCTTCTTGGAGTGGTTTGCCTGTGTCTGCCACTTCAAGTGCGGCCAGTTCGTCGTTACGTTGGCGCAAAATTGATACGGCTTTAAGTAATATCCGACTACGCTCAACAGGATTCATTGCTGACCATACAGCAAAGCCTCGCTTCGCTGACTCGATTACTCGCTCTAGGTCTTGCTGACTTGCAAGGCCAATGGTCGCGAGAGGTTCGCCATTGGCAGGGTTGTAGGTAACAAAGCTTTCACCAGACGTTGATGATTGTGCTTTTCCATCGATAAAGAGTGTTTTCATATCCATTTGAAGGTCTGACTTTAGAGTTATTTTTGTAAATAGAAAGTGAGTTGTTTGTCGAGATAGTCGTTGATGATCGCTCGCGCCTTGTCTGCATCTATGCCTTGCGGGTTGAGCGTCCCACGAAGCCAGATACCATCAATCAAAGCCGCAATACCATGAGCAACGATGTCAGCTTGCTGAGCGTCTAGAAGTCCCTTTAGTTCAATCTTAAGGTGGGAAAGCAAGCGCCTTTCATTCACATGCTGGAGGCGTTTTAGTTTGTCATCGTGCATTGAGTATGACCAAAACGCTAACCAAGTTTTAGCAACTTGGTTCTCTGCCTGAAAACCGACAAAGTTTCCATCAACAATTGCGATGATTCTTTTTTGGTGGGCATTGATGGGTATTTGCGCAAGCTTAGATGTAATGGTCGTAGAGTGCTGGCGCAGTATCTCTCGCATCGTTTCCTCAAGTAGCCCATGTTTACCGCCAAAGTAATGATTAATTATTCCGGTAGAAACGCCGGCCTCTTTGCTGATCAACGCAATACTTGCGGCGTGTAAACCCACGCGATCGATAACCGCCATAGTGGCTTTGACAAGCTGAGGCTTCCTGATTTCTGGCATGCCAACTTTCGGCATTTTGAGTCCTTTTTATTTTTAATTGAACGGTTAGTTAAATATAGAGTAACGAAAATTTAGTTAGACCTCAAATGATTTACATAAAACTCATACGTAAGGTGAATTGATAGTTGGTATTGATGCAACTTTTGTTGCCTTGATAGATAGACTAATGAAATTGCAAATAATTGATGTTTCATTGTTTAAAAACGGTGCCTTGAATGGTGTTTTTGCGGCTTTCATGACGTCATGAAAATTAGAGTTGGACTCATGCTATTCATTACTATTACTTGATAGTGATAGAAGATCGGTTTTGAAGCTAAATGATCTGATTGAAAATGTTTTGAGGTCTTAATAATTTTTGTTGAAGGTAACGCTTTAGTGCGGTGGTGGTGTGGTAGTGATGTGGTAGTGGCAGCTCGCACACTTGTAGCCTGATTTCTAGGGCGACAACAAGAAAGGAGCCAACAACATTGTTACTGGCTCTGGGTTAAAACTGTTCTAGAGAATGTCCCTTACTCGATAATACGACATCGCCAACACTAAAGCCGGTGTCTTAAATAGCCTCCCGCCAGGGAACGGCATATGCGGGATCTTGTCGAAAATCGCAAAGCGTTCTGCGGTAGTTGCAACACACTCAGCCATCAGTGTGCCGGCCATCCCCGTTGCAGCAATGCCGTGGCCGGAAAAGCCTTGAGCAAAGTAGACATTGGGTTTTAGACGGCCAAAGTGTGGTGCGCGATTCATTGTGATCCCGACATTTCCGCCCCATGCATAATCGATTTTTGCATCGGACAGTTGAGGGAATATATCCACCATGCGTCCACGCATCGCTTTTTCGAGATTAAACGGTGCCACTCCTGAATAGCTGACTCGTCCGCCAAATAGCATCCTGTGATCGCCAGAGCAGCGGAAGTAATCTAGAACAAAGTTGATGTCACAAGCGGCGATGTGATCTTTCATAAGCGCGCCGGTGACCCCTTCACCTAAAGGCTCAGTGGCACAGATGTAAGTACCGACTGGCATGATTTTGTTTTCTAATTTCGTCTCTAAACCATCCATATAGGCGTTACAAGCTAGGATGACATGATTGGCTTTTACCGTTCCATTTTTGGTGAAAAGCTTAGCAGGATCGCCATGTTCAATTTTGGTCACCGCGCTGTCTTCATAAAACTCTGCGCCAGCTTGTTTAGCAGCATTAACCAATCCAAGCGTGTAATTAAGCGGGTGCAAATGGCCGCTGTTGCTGTCGAACATTCCAGATGTGTATTTTTGGCTTGCGATGTGGTGGTGGGTCTGTTCTTGATCCCACAACTCAAGTGATTCGTAGCCGTAGTTTTCGGTCAGGTCGTCATACCAAGCTTTGAGCTCTTTATCGTGGCGAGGTTTAACGCCAACATGCACCATGCCATCTCGCCAATCACAATCAATGTCGTACTTGTTGATGTTGGATTTGGTCAGTGCTAGTGCCTCAACTGAAATATCCCAGAGCTTTCTTGCATCGGATTTACCGACTAACTTTTCTAACGTGTCTTGCTCGGATGCCCAGCCAAAGATGGCTTGACCACCGCTTCTTCCCGAAGCGCCCCAGCCAACGCGATTGGCTTCGAGAACGATCACTTTAAAACCTTTGTTAGCAAGTTCTAGTGCAGCGGTGGCTCCGGTGATGCCAGAGCCAATTACACAGACGTCGGCAACATGATCTCCCATGAGTTTAGGAAAATCGAATTGCTGATTTCGCGATGCCGCGTAATAAGAGTCTGTGTGCTTCACTTTCATTTTGTATCCTTACTTTACTTGTACCACTGATATTCTAATGGTGAGACTTGCGCCGAGAAGCGAGCTTGCTCATGTTTTTTGTTTGCTAAGTAAACCTTACAGAATTCTTCACCAAAGCTGCGCTTCATAAACTGGCTATGAGCGAACTCATGCAGTGACATATCCCAAGAGATAGGCAGCATGGGCAGTTCTAGCAGGGAAGCGTCACCTTCAATGGGCTCCGGTGGAGTGAGTTTGTTTTCGATGCCGTCGAGAATAGACGCGAGTAACACTGCGACGGTCAAGTAGGGATTAACGTCGGCACCAGAGAGTCGGTGCTCGATACGTTTATCGGATTGACCACTTGCAGGCACTCGTACCGCAACGGTTCTATTATCCCAACCCCATGTCGCGTGCAGTGGCACAAACATATTGGGCTGAAGTCGTCGATAGGAGTTAGCGTTAGGCGCGAAAATGGCCATGCTATCTTCAAGGTGTGCCAATACGCCAGCAATGGCGTTCAGAAGAATGCTCTCATCTTGACCAAAAACATTGGTACCAGTTTCATCTCGCAGGCTGATATGCACGTGACAGCCGTTGCCTGCATACTCGGTATAAGGTTTCGCCATAAAGTTGGCATAGAAGCCATGCTTTTTCGCTACTGCTCGAACCACACGCTTTAACAGCATAGCTTGGTCGCAGGCCAACAGAACATCGTCTGTATGCTTGAGGTTGACCTCGAATTGGCCTGGTGCGTACTCGGCAGTAATGTTCTCTGCGGGAATATTCTGTTCTTCACAAGCGCTGATGATCTCATCTAAGAAGGCTTTGAACTCGTCCAGTTCTTCTAGGGAATAGACTTGGGTTTGCGTCATGCGCTCGCCACTGATGGGCATGAGAGGGGGTTGTGGGTTACCTGCTTCGTCGGGTTCAAGATCTTGTAGATAGAACTCAAGTTCAACTGCGATACAAGGTTTGAGTCCTTTGCTAGCGAACTTTTCTAGCTGAATTTCAAGTACATGTCTTGGGTCGGCAAAGAAAGGCTGGTTCGACGTTGGCTCAAACATGGTTACGATCGCTTGGGCGCTGTTCTCTTGCCACGGCGTGGTTGTGAGTGAGCTTGCCACCATTCGGCAGATCCTATCACCGTCGCCTTTTTCAAACCCAAGTCCGGTTTCTTCTACCGTCTCCCCACAAATATCCAGTGCGAATACCGAAGCGGGCAGACAAATACCTTGTTCTAATACTTTGTTCAGTTGGGTGATGGGGACACGCTTGCCACGAACAACACCGTTCATATCGAACAGAATCAAATCCAAACTGGTGACGTCTGGATGCTGTTCAATAAATCGTTCAATTGTAAGCTTTTCGTGACCAAGTTGAATTGGTTCGATGTTGTCTGCGCTACTCGCAAGTTGGCTCGTTCCCACTGTGGTTCCTCCACTTTTCCCAACGATTCCTTATGTATCAAGCCCTAGATTGGGCTCAACCGTGTTGGTTGCTTTTTAACCATAGACATAATGTTCAGTAAAACACAACACTAATGTATCTAAAATGTTAATCATCATCTCAAAAGTTGCAAAATAATTAACATCATTGTTTGACATTTATACAGCTCAGTGCCAATGCTAAATGGGAGCTTATTGATAAATTCGTTGAGCGAGTAACGAAAAGAAGGATTTATGGAAACGATTAGGAAATGGATAGAAGAGAACCGTATTACTGAAGTTGAGTGTTTAATCCCGGATATCACGGGCAACGCTCGAGGCAAAATCATGCCAGCGAAAAAATTCCTTCGAGAAGGGGGCATGCGTCTTCCCGAAGTGGTTTTTTTCCAGACTGTGACCGGCGATTGGCCAGACGATGAAAGTATGATCGACCTGACCGAGAAGGACATGACTCTGGAGCCTGACCAAAACACGATTCGATTTGTTCCTTGGACGAAAGAGCCCACGGCGCAAGTGATTCACGACTGTTACACCGTAGAGGGTAATCCAGTCGATATCTCACCGCGAGCTGTATTACGCCGTGTGTTAAGTCTTTATGAGAAGGAAGGCTGGCACCCCGTTGTCGCACCAGAGCTCGAGTTTTTCCTTGTTCAGAAAAACCTAGATTGGGATTACCCACTTGAGCCGCCGATTGGTCGCAACGGTCGCCCAGAAACGGCTAGACAGTCATTTAGTATCGATGCGGTTAACGAGTTCGATCCGATTTTCGAAGACATGTACGACTACTGCGAAGCGCAGGGTTTGGATGTAGACACTTTAGTGCATGAGTCGGGCGCCGCGCAGATGGAGCTTAACTTCGACCACGGCGAGCCGTTAGACCGAGCGGATCAAGTTTTCCTATTTAAACGTACGGTGCGTGAAGCAGCGTTAAGACACGATGTTTACGCGACCTTTATGGCAAAACCGATGGAAGATGAGCCGGGCAGTGCCATGCACATTCACCAAAGTCTGGTCGATAGTAAAGGCAAAAACCTATTCGCTAACGAAGATGGCTCAAACAGTGAACTGTTCATGAACTACATCGGTGGTATGCAGAAGTACACACCAGCAGCAATTGCGTTTTTTGCACCGAACGTGAACTCCTACCGTCGATTGGTGTTTGGTGATTCGGCGCCAACTAACGTGGCTTGGGGTGAGGATAACCGTACTGTAGGCCTTCGTGTTCCAGTGTCTGATCGTGATTCAAGGCGTTTAGAAAACCGTTACGCCGGTGCAGATGCTAACCCATATCTGGCGATGGCGCTCACCTTGGCATGTGGTTATTTAGGCATGAAAGAAAAACTCACGCCTACCGCGAAAAGCACTGGTGACATGACCACCGAACCTTACTCGCTTCCTCACAACCTAGAAGATGCGCTTGTTCTACTAGAGAACAGCGATGAACTACGTGAAATCCTAGGCGATCGATTTGTATCAGCTTATGTGGCAATCAAGCGCAAGGAGTACAAAACCTTCTTCCAAGTGATCAGTTCTTGGGAGCGAGAATTCTTACTTTTAAACGTGTAACTAAGGCAACGCTATCGAACAGAGCATCAATTAAACAGCAGGAAATGGAAATTAATTTATGTCAGTACAAAACGGATCAAAATGGACAGAGCAAGACAGCGCACACTGTCTCCATCCATTTACTAACTTCAAAGCACTAAACGACAAAGGTTCACGAGTGATTACTCGTGCCGAAGGCATCTACATCTACGATGAGCATGACAACAAAATCTTAGATGGCATGGCGGGTCTTTGGTGCGTAAATATGGGCTACAACTGTGAGCCTCTTATTGAAGCGGCGACTAACCAGCTAAAGGAGTTGCCTTACTACAATCTGTTTTTCCAGACGACGCATCCACCTGCTGTTGAACTTTCGACGCTTCTTGCTGAAGTCGCGCCAGAAGGGATGAATCATGTGTTCTTTACTGGGTCAGGCTCTGAGTGTAATGACACTGTGGTTCGCATGGTTCGCCACTACTGGACAAGCCTAGGCAAGCCAAGCAAGCAAACCATCATCAGCCGCAAGAACGCCTACCACGGCAGTACTATGGCGGGCGCAAGCCTGGGTGGTATGGCGTTTATGCATGCGCAAGGTGGTTTGCCACTGCCAAACATTACCCATATTGATCAGCCATATCACTTCGGTGAAGGACAAGGGATGGATGCAAACGAGTTTGGCTTGGAGCGTGCACGTCAGCTCGAAGCAAAGATCCTTGAACTTGGCGTAGAGAATGTCGCAGCATTTATCGCTGAGCCTATCCAAGGTGCTGGTGGCGTAATTATCCCGCCAGACAGCTACTGGCCAGAAATTCAACGCATCTGTGATAAATACGAAATCCTTTTGATTGCTGATGAAGTGATCTGTGGCTTCGGGCGTACCGGTGAATGGTTTGCTAGCCAAACCTACAACATCAAACCCGACCTGATGTGTATGGCAAAAGGCATTACCTCGGGCTATCTACCACTTGGTGGTGTGATGGTGCGCGACCATGTCGCTAAGGTGCTGACGGATGCAGACACTGAGTTTGCCCACGGGTTTACCTACTCAGGTCACCCAGCGGCCTGTGCGGTTGCCATTGCCAATATCAAAGAAATGCAAAACCGCAATATCATCAATCAACTTCGCGAAGATACCGCGCCTTACTTTGCTTCACGTTGGAGTGAGCTTTTAGATCATCCTATGGTTGGTGAAGCAAGATCTAAAGGTCTGGTTGGTGCGATTGAACTGGTCAAAGACAAACAAACCAATGAGCGATACCACAAAGACCTCGATGTAGGTACACGTTGTCGTGAGAACTGTTTTAACTCAGGTGTCGTTCTTCGAGCGGTGGGGGACACCATGATTTGTTCGCCACCGTTAATTATTACCCGAGACGAGATCGATGAATTTATCGAGAAAGCAAAACTCGCTCTCGACAAAACACTCGCCGACGTTTCGCAGTAGCCGACGAGACTACCCAATACCTAGAAAAGCACAATAAAGGTATTAACCAAAGAGCAAACAGGAAACGGAGATCCAAATGGAGAAAGCAAAAGCATACTTTGGTGTAGCGTTAGGGATGACAATGGGGCTTACCTCAATGACATCTTTTGCTGCTGAGGAAAAAGTCCTCAACATTTACAATTGGTCAGACTACATCGCAGAAGACACCATCGCGAAATTTGAAGCGGAAACCGGCATCAAAGTCGTGTATGACGTATTCGATTCAAACGAAGTGTTGGAAGCGAAAATCTTGTCGGGCAATACCGGCTTTGACCTTGTTGTACCGAGTAACGACTTCTTAGGCCGTCAGGCGAAAGCGGGGGCTTTCCAAAAACTTGATAAGTCTAAGCTGACCAACTACAAGAACCTTGATCCAAAACTGATGGGGATTCTTGCTGACACTGTCGATCCAGGGAACGATTATTCAGTCCCTTACCTATGGGGTACGACGGGTATTGGTTACAACGTTGAGAAAGTGAAAGCAGTACTAGGTGAAGATGCCCCTGTCGATAGTTGGGATCTCGTGTTCAAGCCAGAGAACATGGAAAAACTCAATAAATGTGGTGTGGGCTTCTTGAATGCGCCAACCGAAATCATGGCGGCTGCGCTTAACTATATTGGCAAAGATCCAAACAGTACCAATCCAAACGACTACAAGAAAGATGCATTGGCGTTACTCAAAGAAGTTCGCCCATACGTGACGTACTTCCACTCATCGCAGTACATCAATGACCTAGCAAATGGTGATATCTGTGTCGCGATCGGTTGGTCTGGTGACGTTCTTCAAGCGGCTGATCGTGCTGCTGAGGCAGACAATGGTGTAGAAGTGGCGTACACAATTCCGAAAGAGGGTGCACTGGCTTGGTTCGACCTAATGGCGATTCCTAAAGAAGCGAAGCACCCAGAGAATGCTCACTTGTTTATCAACTATCTACTTCGTCCAGAAGTGATTGCTGAGATCAGTAACTATGTTTGGTATGCAAACCCGAACCCACCATCGCGTGAGTTTATCGACGCAGAGATTCTAGAAGATCCAGGAATTTACCCAACGGAAGAAGCGCAAGCGAAGCTGTATAGCTCGAAGATGTTGCCACACAAAACATCTCGTGCCATGACTCGCGCTTGGACCGACTTCCTTAAAAACTGATAAGTCACATTTGGCGACCCAACTTGGGTCGCCGCGTTTGCTTGGAGACTACCATGACAGTGATGTCACTCGACACAGAGCTTAACCACCAGCACGTTGCCCCAGTGCCACCAAAACCACTTCTTGAAATTCGAGGCCTGACTAAGGACTTCGATGGTCACGTAGCCGTGGACAACATCGATCTCACCATCAATCAAGGCGAGCTATTCGCGCTACTAGGCGCTTCGGGATGCGGTAAATCAACACTGCTTCGCATGTTAGCAGGATTCGAACAACCAACCGCTGGCCAAATCATTCTTGATGGCGAAGATTTAGCAGACATTCCGCCTTACAAACGACCAGTGAACATGATGTTCCAATCGTACGCGCTATTCCCACACATGACGGTGGAGAAGAACATCGCCTTTGGTCTGAAGCAAGACGGCATGCCAAGCAAAGAGATCGACGCGACAGTGAAGCACATGCTCGAGTTGGTACGAATGACGGATTTTGCCAAGCGTAAGCCGCATCAACTATCAGGTGGACAAAGACAACGTGTCGCGTTGGCAAGAAGTCTAGCCAAAAAACCAAAACTATTGCTACTCGATGAGCCAATGGGTGCACTGGATAAAAACCTTAGAGAAAAGATGCAGCTTGAGGTGGTCGATATCCTAGAAAGTGTCGGCGTAACCTGTGTAATGGTAACCCACGACCAAGAAGAAGCCATGACTATGGCAACCCGCATCGCCATTATGAACAAAGGGCAGTTCGTACAGATTGGTTCGCCAGAGTCGATTTACGAGCACCCGAACTCCAAATTTGCCGCGAAATTTATTGGTTCGGTCAACATCTTTGAAGGCGTGCTTGAAACCAATGAAGCCGACCATTCAACCGTTCGCACTCCCGATATGGGCAACCCTATCTCCATCAGTCACGGTATCTCTGGTGCGCCAGGTATTTCAGTGTCGATTGCTGTTAGGCCTGAGAAAATCACACTGTGCGACCCTATGAATCCGTCGCCAAATCATTGCAGTGGCATTGTTGAAGATATTGCTTACATGGGCAACCAGTCGATTTATCACGTCAGACTCGACTCCGGAAAACTGGTGACCGCAACATTGCAAAATACCAGTCGCGTTAGGAAAGGAATGCCTACATGGGAGCAAAGAGTCAATCTTTGCTGGGACAAGGAAAGTTGTGTGGTACTCAAGATATGAAGAAACCAGCCAAACTTAATATTTGGAGCATTGTACCGACACCTAAGTGTCTGCTACTCGCCGTACCATACGGTTGGCTCCTACTGTTCTTTCTGCTGCCGTTTCTTATCGTATTTAAGATCAGTTTTGCAGAAGCACAGATCGCCATCCCGCCTTATTCAGAGCTACTGAGTTATGCTGAGCAACAGCTGCAATTACTGCTCAATATAGGGAACTACCAGTACCTGATTGAAGATGATCTCTATGCGTCTTCTTATATTCAGTCGATTCGTATCGCCTTTGTCTCGACGTCGTTGTGTCTTATCATTGGTTTTCCGATTGCGTGGGCAATTGTTCACTCTACGCCAAGTACTCGTAATGTGCTTTTGATGCTCATTATCCTACCTTCGTGGACGAGCTTCCTGATCCGAGTCTACGCATGGATAGGTATCCTAAAAAATAACGGACTGCTTAATAATGTCTTGCTGATGTCTGGCGTTATTGACGAGCCATTGCAAATCCTTCACACAGATACGGCTGTTTATATTGGCATTATCTACACCTACTTGCCGTTTATGGTGTTGCCGCTGTACACAGCGCTAATGCGAGTCGATTATTCGCTACTTGAAGCCGCGAGCGACTTGGGCGCTAAACCAATGACAACGCTGTTTACCGTGCTGGTTCCACTGACACGAGCGGGCATCATCGCAGGCTCTATGCTGGTGTTTATTCCAGCCGTAGGTGAATTTGTTATCCCAGAGTTGCTCGGTGGGCCCGATACCGTTCTAATCGGTAAGGTCTTGTGGCAAGAGTTCTTCAACAACCGAGACTGGCCTGTGGCATCCGCCGTCGCCATAGTGATGCTGCTTATTCTGATGCTGCCAATTCTATGGTTCCACCGCTATCAAAAACGTGAATTGGAGGCTCAAGGATGAACGACATCCCAGTTTACAACAGCAAACTTAAATGGGTGATATTGGGCGTGGGCTTTGCGTTCCTTTATCTACCAATTCTGATTCTGATCATCTACTCGTTTAACGAGAACCGCTTGGTAACGGTTTGGTCTGGATTTTCATTCAAATGGTATTTTGAGCTGCTTGAAGATGACTTATTAATGGGTGGTGTGAAGCTCAGTCTGATTATTGGGTTCCTATCGGCAAGTGCTGCTGTGGTTCTAGGCATCATTGCCGCCTTTGTCCTTAACCGGTTTGGAAAGTTCAAAGGAGAGACGGGCTTTGCGTTTATGATTACCGCGCCTTTGGTGATGCCAGAAGTGATTACTGGTTTGTCATTGTTGCTTTTGTTTATTGCAATGGGGCAGGTGTTCGATATCTTCAGCCAACGCGGCATGATGACCATCTGGATAGCCCATGTGACGTTTTGCACTGCTTATGTCACGGTAGTTGTTAGCTCACGGCTTCAAGAAGTCGACCGCTCAATTGAAGAGGCCGCGATGGACTTAGGTGCACCGCCTTGGAAGGTGTTCTTTCAAATTACGCTACCTTCTATTGCACCGGCAATTTTGGCGGGTTGGTTGCTGGCGTTTACCTTGTCTTTAGACGATCTCGTGATTGCGAGTTTTGTGTCAGGGCCAAGTGCAACGACTTTACCTATGGTGGTGTTCTCCAGCGTCAGACTTGGGGTGAGCCCTAAGATCAATGCACTGGCGACGCTCACGATACTAGCGGTTTCATGTGCCACATTTATCGCGTGGTGGTTGATGGCAAAGGCAGAAAAGCGTAGGCTGCTAGAAATGAAGATGAGTCAGCAGTAAACGGAATTAACTAGCTGATAATTAAATCAATTTGGAGAGAGATTCATGGATGTAGGGAAACAGCTAAAAACCATTCGTACAATGCGTGGACTATCGCAGCGAGAGCTAGCAAAGCGAAGCGGTGTTACCAACTCCATGATCTCTCAAATTGAGCAAAATTTGGTGAACCCTTCAGTGGGTTCACTTAAAAAAATCCTCGACGCTATTCCAATCTCTATGGGTGAGTTCTTTACGTTGGATGTCGAACCGAAAGACGAGATTTTCTTCAGCGCCGATCAAATGGCAGACCTAGGCGACGGCAAGATAAAAATGCTGCTCGTCGGCGCCAAGCGAGAAGGCAGAGAACTTGCTATCCTCCGCGAAATCTACCCACCCGGTTCCGACACCGGGACAGACTTCATGCAGCATGAAGGAGAAGAAGGGGGTGTTGTCATCCGTGGTGAAATCGAAATTACCGTTGGCAGCCAAACCCGAGTCCTCAAAGCTGGCGACTCTTACTATTTTGAAACCAGAAAACCGCACCGTTTTCGCAATAGAGGGAAGGTAGAGTGTGAATTGATAAGTGCGGCGACTCCGCCGACGTTCTAATCGCGTATAATGGCGTTAAGCAATTCAGCCTAATACCCACGAATAAGGACATTCACGTGACGGTACTCATTCTTTGTTTAATTTTTGCCTCATTTCTTCCCTACCTAGTCAAAATCCCATTGGCGATCGCGATGGCAAAAGAGGGTGGATACGACAATAATCACCCTAGAGAACAGCAATCTCGTTTAGAAGGCTTTGGTGCGCGAGCACTAGCATCACACCAGAATGCTTTTGAATCTTTGTTGGTATTTGGGATAGCGATATTGCTTGCGATAGCAACAGAGACGACGACTGAAAGCGTACAACACCTCGCAATCGTGCACATCGTGTTTCGAGTCATCTATCACGCCCTCTACTTAATTGATAAGAGTACACTTCGCTCAATCTCATGGTTTATCGCGATAGCGTGTTCGTTTGCCATTATGGGGCAGTGTTTGCCCAGCTAGCCGTTTCCTTAGTCCTTTAACTCTCTATGCCTTGATTATTCTTTCGCCTATCCCCAACTCTAATCATTGGAGAGCATCATCAAGGATTGATTGAATGGATTACTTTTACGCTGTTGTACTGTTTGCCGTATCATCGTCGGTCACACCGGGGCCGAACAACATCATGGTGATGACGTCAGGTTTGAATTTTGGTTTGAAAAGAAGCCTACCTCTTTTGACCGGAATTTGTGTTGGATTTGCTCTCATGTTATTGCTTGTCGGTTTTGGTTTCGCACAACTGTTTGAGCTGTTTCCTAGTCTGCACTTTATTATTAAGTGTGTCGGTGTTGTCTACTTGCTTTATTTGGCATTTCTCATCGCTCGCTCAACGGGAGTCGCGGAATCCTCAGAACAATCAAGGCCGTTGACCTTTCTTAAAGGCGCGTTATTTCAATGGGTGAATGCAAAAGCGTGGGTCGTTGCAACAGGAGCTATCGCTGCATTTACGACAGTTGGAGCGAGCTTCACTGGTCAGAATGTCATGATTGCAACAACCTTTCTTGTGGTTTCATTTCCATGTGTCGGTGTTTGGCTGCTATTTGGTTCTTTGTTAAAGCGCGTGCTTAATACGGCCAAAGGTATGGCTATCTTTAACTACTTTATGGCGGGGTTATTGGTGTTTTCAGTGATCCCTGTTGTAGACGAAATCATGTCTCAACTTCAATAGATGTAACCTTGTAAACCAAAAGGTGCTCAAAGACTTGAGCACCTATATGATTCATGCGAAACAATGTGACGATCTAATCCAACTCAATCCATGTCGACTTCATTTCGGTGTACTTATGCAGTGCGTGAAGCGATTTATCACGGCCATTACCACTTTGTTTATAACCACCGAACGGCATGGTCATATCACCCCCATCCCAGTTATTAACGAACACGGTACCTGCGCGTAGTGCTCGAGAGCAGCGAACCGCAGTAGAAATATCAGAAGTCCAAACTCCGGCAGCTAGGCCGTATTCACTGTCATTGGCGAGAGTGATGGCCTCTTCGATTGAGTCGAACGTTGTGACACAAAGAACAGGACCAAAAATCTCCTCTTGGAAGATCCTCATATCCGATGTGACGTCGGTAAACACAGCTGGCTGAATAAAGTAGCCATCTGTTTGTGTCATAGTGGGTTGACCACCAAATGCGAGCGTCGCACCTTCATTTTTACCAATGTCAATGTAGCTAAGCACGCGCTCGTACTGTGCGGCATCAACAATTGCTCCAACGCGGGTATTTTCTAGAAGCGGGTCATTAGGCTGCCACTTCTCCATGTATTTCAATAGTAGTGCGACAAACTCATCTTTGATCGAAGAGTGAACGAGCAAACGAGAGCCTGCAGTACACACCTCGCCTTGGTTATAGCAAATAGCGGACGCAGCGGTAGCAGCTGCTTTTTCTATGTCTTTGACATCGTAATGCACAATATGGGGACTTTTACCGCCACATTCCATAAAGGCGCGTTTGAGATTTGATTCTCCGGCAAAGGAGAGTAGTTTTTTTCCGACAGCGGTGGAGCCAGTAAAGGTGATACAATCAACATCGTTATGAAGGGCTAACGCTTGTCCCGCCTCGTGCCCAAATCCTGGGAGTACTTGGAATACACCTGCTGGGATCCCGGCCTGTTTAGCAAGATCGGCTAAAAGGATGGCGGTTAAAGGAGATTTTTCTGACGGTTTCACGATCACAGAGTTACCAGTGGCAAGTGCCGGGCCAATTTTCCATGCAGCCATTACCGTTGGGAAATTCCACGGTACAACCGCTGCAACCACACCAAGCGCTTCTCTGGTGACCAGTGCGAGTGCATTTTCTGTCACTGGGGCCACTTCATCGTACACCTTATCTATGGCTTCCGCGTTCCATTGAATGCAGCGTGCTGTTGCTGGAGCGTCATAGCCCATTGCATCAGAAATGGGTTTACCCATATCTAGGGATTCAAGAAGTGCAAAGTCCTCTTTGTGCTCATCAATTAATTTGGCATAGTTGAGTAGAATCGCTTTTCTCTCTGCAGGCGCTAAACCGCTCCAGACTCGACTTTCAAATGCCGAGCGAGCCGCTTCAACCGCGATATCAACGTCCTGTTGAGTACACCGAGCCACATGAGCGAGTGAGTGTCCTGTTGCAGGGTTAATGATCTCAAATGTTTCGCCGGAAGCTGAATTGACAAACTCGCCATTAATGAATGCCTGAGTTCGAAAGCTCAATGCCTCTGCTTTGTCATGCCATGTCATGTTGTCCATAAATATCCTTTCTTAATTCCTTTCGTTAGAAGCTTGCCGGTGAGTTTGCACTGATAATGACGCAATCCACATCAGTGGTATTTCTAAATCGGTGAGGGCGCTCACTATCAAAGTAGTAGCTGTCACCTTCAACTAAACGGGTGACTTGTTCTTCAACAGTGAGCTCAAGCTCACCTTGCACAATGACCCCACATTCTTGTCCCTCGTGGCTGAGCATTTCTTGACCCGTATCTGCGCCTGGAGCGAGTGTTTCTCTTAACATGCCAATGTGGCGATTTTCGTGATAGTGGCCAATCTGCCGATAGCTAATTTTACCGCGACCAATTTCTGGCTGCTCCGCTCGTCGGGTAAAGAATTGCTCTGGCTGCGGCTCATCGACGGCAAAGAAATCTGCCATTGAAGAGGGGATTTTACTGAGTAGCTTGCTTAGAGAAGCCACCGAAGGGCTGACCGCGTTGTTCTCAATTTGAGAAATAAATCCATTGGTGACCCCAGCGCGCTTTGCTAGCTCTCGCTGCGAGAGTCCCGCTTGTTCGCGCAGCGCTTTGAATCTCGGTCCAATCTCCATTTCCATGAAATGAATACTCCCTAGATAACTTGAAGTGATTATTAAACTAAACACAATCCTAGCTCACTAAACGCAAAAAACCAGAAATCGTTTATAATTTTATCATTGCACCGCTCAAAAGAACGTTCTATAGTCAATTTTGTTTAATATTTAATAACATTGCATTTACATTGGGCGGTATGGGTGTTTAGCGGTGTTTAGTAAAAGAAACAATCATTCATTCAACTATAAACAGTTCAACTAAGATCAGTTCAACTATGACCGTTGGGGTGCACTATGCATGGGACGAACAATAAAAGCATGGATTCGCTAGTGAGCGAACAATCAACCAATAAAGACGCTTTTTGGATGCCTTTTACGGCAAACTCGCAGTTCAAAGCGTCACCGCGAATGTTGGTATCTGCTGAGGGGATGTATTACACCTCAGAGGATAAAAGAAAGATCCTTGATGGCACCGCCGGACTTTGGTGTTGTAATGCAGGGCATGGTCGACACGAAATCAGTGAAGCAGTAGCCAGTCAAATCCACAACTTGGACTTTGCACCAACCTTTCAAATGGGACACCCATTACCGTTTCAATTTGCAGAACAATTGGCTGAGATAGCCCCATCTGGTTTGAACCGAGTGTTTTTCACAAACTCCGGATCTGAGTCTGTCGATACCGCTTTAAAAATTGCGTTAGCTTATCAGCGCGCGATAGGGCAAGGCACAAGAACTCGCTTGATTGGCCGAGAGCGTGGTTACCATGGTGTGGGGTTTGGTGGCATCTCCGTTGGAGGCATTGTTAACAATCGCAAAGCGTTCGGTAGTTTGCTTACTGGCGTTGATCACTTACCGCATACATTAAGTATTGAGAACAGCGCCTTCAGTCACGGTTTGCCTGATTACGATCCGGGCTGGGCAGAGAGTCTCAACAACATCGTTACTTTACATGATGCGAGCAATATTGCCGCTGTCATCGTAGAGCCGATTGCTGGATCCACAGGAGTGATTCTACCGCCGAAAGGCTATTTAAAACGACTACGCGAGATCTGTACCCAACATGGTATTTTGCTCATTTTTGATGAAGTGATCACTGGCTTTGGCCGTATCGGTAGCCCATTCGCTGCTCAAGAGTTTGATGTTAAGCCAGATATTATTACCACGGCTAAAGGGCTGACTAACGGCGCTATCCCAATGGGAGCGGTGTTCGTTAGCGATGAAATTTATCAAGCAATGGTCGCTCCTGACAGCCAAGCTATTGAACTGTTCCATGGTTATACCTATTCAGGTCACCCAGTTGCGGCGGCAGCGGGTCTCGCAACCTTGGATATCTATCGTAATGAAAACCTCTATACCCGAGCGGCGGATCTTGCTGACTACTGGCAGCAAGCGGTACATAGCCTAAAGGGCTTACCTCATGTGAAAGATCTACGTAATTACGGACTCATCGCAGGCATTGAGCTCGAAGGCATTAAGGGTAAACCGGGTTCTCGCGCTTATCAGGTGTTTACTAAGTGCTTTGAGAAAGGCGCACTGATTCGGGTAACGGGTGACATCATTGCACTGTCACCACCTCTGATTATTGAAAAACAGCATATTGATGATCTATTTACACTTATTGCCGATGTTCTACAAAATATTGAATACAAGGAATAAAACTTATGTCAGTTTTGGTATCAAACTTTATTAATGGCGAGATTGTTGAAAGTAGTAGCCAGCGAAATGCCGATTTATTTAACCCTGCTAATGGCACGCTAAGGGGGCAAGTTCAGCTTTCTAGCGCAGAAGAAGCTATGGCGGCCGTCGAGGTTGCCAAAAAAGCACAAGTCGATTGGCAAGCGACTCCGCCACTGCAGCGCGCGCGCGTGATGTTTCGCTTTAAAGCTCTATTGGAAGAAAATGCCGATGAGCTGGCAACATTGATTTCGACCGAGCACGGCAAAGTTCATAGCGATGCACTGGGTGAGCTAACTCGAGGTTTGGAAGTGGTCGAGTTTGCTTGTGGTATTCCCCACCTACTTAAAGGCGAACACTCGCTGAATGTTGGCCGGGAAATCGATAGCTACTCCATGATGCAGCCGGTCGGTGTTTGTGTAGGGATAACGCCGTTCAACTTCCCCGTGATGGTACCGCTGTGGATGATCCCAGTGTCTCTCGCCTGCGGTAATAGTTTTATTCTCAAGCCTTCGGAAAAGGATCCAAGTGCTTCACTAATGCTGGCAAAGTTACTGAAAGAAGCAGGTTTGCCAGATGGCGTATTCAATGTTGTGCAAGGTGATAAAGAGGTCGTTGATGCTCTGCTGGAAGCGCCAGACGTAGCGGCAGTGAGCTTTGTTGGTTCGACACCAATTGCAGAAGCGATTTACTCAAAAGGCAGTGCGAACGGCAAGCGCGTTCAGGCATTGGGCGGTGCGAAAAATCATCTCGTTGTTATGCCAGATGCCGATCTTGAGGGCGCAACGAACGCGATTATGGGCGCGGCCTATGGCGCGGCGGGTGAGCGTTGTATGGCTATTTCGGTAGCGGTTGCAGTGGGCGATGAGGCGGCGGATAAGTTGGTTGCTGCTCTGAAAGAAAAAGTGCAAGCACTGCGAGTCGGTCCTGGGCTTGGCGTTTCTCCAGAGAACGAAATGGGGCCATTGGTCAGTGAACCACACATGAACAAGGTGCGTGAGTACATTCAAATGGGTGTTGATCAAGGCGCGACACTGGTCGTCGATGGCAGAGATATCGATACGGGTGCTCCGGGATATTTCGTGGGTGGTACACTATTTGATAACGTCACCGCAGATATGACCATTTACAATGAAGAAATCTTTGGTCCAGTACTCTCTGTGGTTCGAGCGAAGGATTATCAACACGCTCTAGCGCTTATTAATGATCATGAGTTCGGTAATGGTACGGCGATTTTTACCCGTGATGGCGATACGGCTCGCGATTTTGCAGAAAAAGTTGAAATTGGAATGGTGGGTGTAAATGTGCCAATTCCAGTCCCAATGGCATTTCATAGCTTTGGTGGCTGGAAACGTTCTATTTTTGGCCCACTGAATGTGCATGGCAATGATGGTGTTCGCTTCTATACTCGTATGAAGACAGTGACAGCTCGTTGGCCAAAAGGGCAGCGTGAGAGCGAATTTGTAATGCCAACAATGAAGTAGGTGATAAATGAAGATAGGGATTATTACTTGTGGTCATGTCGATCCACCGTTATCCGATTATGGTCAATACGCAGACATGATTGAAGGTTCGTTGGTCGAGATCAACCGTGACTTTACGTTTCAAGACTACGACGCTACCAAAGGTGTGTTACCAGCGCTGGATGAATGCCACGGCTTTATCATCACAGGCAGTGTGCACAACGCGTACGATAATCATCCGTGGATACTTATGCTGCTGGATTGGGTTGGACGTTGCGAAGCGCAGCGCAAGCCTTTGGTGGGTATATGCTTTGGTCATCAACTGATCGCGAGAGCACTAGGCGGTAAGGTGCAAAAGTCCGATAAAGGTTGGGGACTCGGCAGCTATGAAGTGCAGATGCAGACGCAAAAGAAGTGGATGAGTCTATCGGTAGACAGTGCAAGACTTCTCGTCAGCCATCAAGATCAGGTAACGATCGTTCCTAAAGCGCTTACGGTGGTTGCAGGTAATGAGTTTTGTCCTAACTTCATGTTGGTAAAAGATAATCATATCTTCACGGTTCAAGGGCACCCGGAGTTTAGTGTGCCTTTTACTCAGAAGCTAGTGGAAAAACGTCAGCACCTCATCACGCCGGAGCACTATCAACGAGCGTTTGTTGATTTAGATCAGCCACAAGATTCAGCGCTTATTTTGCACTGGATCGATAACTTCTTTGTTATGGCACAACAAGGGAAAAGCGCAGAGCGAATGCAACAAGCGGTCTGATGATTCTCCTGGGTATTACCGTCTCCAATAGGCTTGGTGTCATTCTTTTTTCTAATGAAGAAACATCAGGCCTATTTGTACATTAAGTGATAGTCAGGAATATAACTTTCCCAGATAGCCGGCTCACCAATCGCCAGTTTTAGCTCGTTGATAAACTCCGAGACCAAAAGAGTCTGTTTTCTATGTGGATAGAGGGCGTAGATACCTTTATCAAGAGTCGACAGAGTATGGTCAGTAAGTAGAGGAACTAACCCCAGCTCATCAATGGGTCTTTCTAGGTTGAACAGATCAATCACTGCATAACCCAAACCATCGCGCACAGCCGCAATTAAGGTACGTACGTCACTGACTTTGTAGTTGCCTTGCATTTTAAACGAACGAAGTTCACCGCCGTTAGGTTCTGTACTCATCTTAAAGGTATCTAGACAAACTGTGCCGTTGTTGTAAATAATGGCAGGCAAGTTAATCAGCGCTTCTGGTGTTGTGGGTTTGCCGTGAGTATCAATAAATGACCTCGATGCTATGACGGCAAAGTTGGAATTAGCAATTTTTCGGGCAATGAGGTTGGAGTCATCAAGTTTGCCCATCCGAATCGCCACATCATAGTGATCGGCAATAATATCGGTACGCCGGTCGTCTAAATGCAACACTACCTGAACATTAGGGTATTTACGCATAAATCGCGTTACGACAGGTTGAATGTATTGTTGGCCAAGGAACATAGCAGAGACGATACGAATGACGCCTTTCGGCTCAGACTGGTAGGAGTCCGCGATGTTCTTAATGTTATCGAGTGTATCAATGAGTTGATAGGCTTCTGCCAAAATATCCTCTCCGGCAGAGGTCAGGGAAAACGAACGTGTTGAGCGATTGAGTAATTGAACACCTAAGTGTTGTTCGAGCTTCTTGAACTGTTTGGATAGTGAGGAGTTGTCCATATTGTTTAACGATGCGGCTTTGGCAAATGAGCCTTGTTGGACGACATCGACAAACAGTTTAAGTTGCTGAGAAATGGACATGGATTTGCTGCCTTAACTAAATGATTCGTAGACATAATAGTTAAGGGGTATAAAGAATGAAAGGGGCGTTTGATTTATCTAAATCAAACGCTCCTCCAAATAAAGGCTAGTTGTCGACGACCTCTTCGAGAATATTACCGGTTGCACCGCTCGGTGCACTGATGTTTAAGTATCCAGAAAGCGTAGGCGCGATATCATAAGGCGTGACTGGGCGGCTTATGGTTTCAGCTTTCAGTTTGTTGCCCGCAAAGATAACCGGCACATGAGTATCATATCGCCAAGGCGAACCATGCGTTGACGCGATGGTGAGTCCGTCCATATCGTTGATGTAAGTACGTGAGCCGAACACCATGTATACATCGCCTGAGCGCAGTGGATGATAGTTATTGCGAATCAATTGATTTACACGAGAATCCGCCACGCGATTGTTAGCGATGTCTTCACTGGTCACTGCTGCGGCAACGCCTTTTACTTTCATCACGTCTTCCGCGATGAGCTTTTGAACGTCACTCAGTGATAGGTTTTTCTTCGCAATTAAGTCGTGATCGAGGTAGATGTATGGCTGTGCGTAAAGCTTGATGACCTCTTCACCCAATCCAAACTCGCTCTTTAACTTGCTCATTAACTCTTGGGTGAGTAGGGCATCTTTATTAAAGTAGAACGGCTGTCTAAAGCCTAATGTATTAAGCGTTGGTGCTGCTTCTGGTACACCATGGTCAGCGGAAAGTACGATTAACGTATTGTCTAGACCTATGGAGTTGTCGATATTGCTGAACAGATCTGCCAAGGTTTTATCGAGCCTAATTAAATTATCTTCAGTCTCTAAACTTGAAGCACCATACAAATGCACCACGTAGTCGTTAGAAGAGAAGCTGATGGCTAAAAAGTCGGTTGCGGAGCCAGTTCCCAGTTTCTCTTGCGCCATTAGCGTTTTGGCAAATTCTGCCGTGATCTCATCACCCGCAGGGCTAACCGTTAGCATGGTGGAGTAGTACTTGTATGACGCAGGTCCGTATGGGTGCGGGAAGGTTCGTGCAAAGCCACCAAGGTCTACTTTGTGGTCTTTAGCTCGTTCTTGTAAAGAGTAGCTTTCTTTAGGCAAGGAGAGCTCCCAACGTTGACCTGAATAACGGTTAGGAATCGCTTTTTCATTCCAACGATTTAGCCATTGTGGATTGCTGTCGTAGTAGTAATTACTGGTGACGAACTCTGACTGTGCTTTTGAGAACCAAAAAGCTTTGCCGCCATGGCCCGCTAAAGATATCGCCCCGCGATCTTTTATCGATACCGAGAACACACGAGATTGACCATTGTTGGAGATAATTAGCTCATCACTAAAGGTGGTCGATAAAATAGGGTCTGGAGAGCGTCCATCCCCCGCGGCGGCTTTTTGAGTGGGGTCGATCTCCGTTGCTTTATCAACTCCGGCACCTGTGGCGAGCATTGCGTAGTTAGGATCCTCTACATTATAAACCAGTCGGTCAAGCGAACGATCGAACCAGACGTTACCCACCATCCCATGTACTGCTGGTGGCGCCCCTGTTGCTAGGGAGACATGACCTACGATTGTTTCGGTATTGGCGTGTTCATAGTTGGCGTTTTTGTAGTAGACACCTTCGTCCATTAGATAGCGAAAACCACCTTGGCCGAAGTTGTGTTTGTAGCGCTCAATGAGATCGGCACGTAATCCATCTACGGTGATCTGTACTACCAGTTTCGGCTGGTTGGCATCGGCGTGTGCCATGGTGGGCAGCAAAAGCCAACCGGAAAGTGACGCTGTCACCAAAAGGGCGCGTGTCACGTGAGAGGTTATATTGAGAGTATGTTTCATACAGGTTCCTTGCCAAGACGTTAGTGATCTTTTGCCAGACGTAATCCCATGTCCGACATAATTATAGATTGGCTAGCGAAGTCTCGACGAAAATTTTCTGATTCATCAGCATCATAGGAGAAGCTTCCACCTCGAACGGATTTATGTGACAAGCCAGAATCTGAGTGTTTGGCATTGTTGGGGTTATCGACAGGAGAAAAACGGTAAAAACCGTCATCAAAGGCATCTTGAACGAATTCGCCGACGTTACCCGTCATGTCATAGAGTCCAAGTTCGTTTGGTTGCTTAAGTCCTACAGGATGAGCGCGATTGTTTGCGTTTCCGACATACCATGCGACGTCGTCAATGTTGTTAGAACCCGCATAGGTGTAGCCCTTAGACTCGTTTCCGCCTTTTGCAGCAAATTCCCACTCTGCTTCGGTAGGTAGGCGATAGTTTTCACCTGTCAGTTCGTTTAAACGCTCGACAAAGTAATTGGCCTGTTGCCAGCTTAGGTTATTTACAGGCACGTTAGGGTCGGCAAAAAAGCTCATCGATGACCCCATAACGGATTCAAATAGCTCTTGAGTGACTTCAAATTTGGAAAGGTAGAAACTGTTCACTTTTACAGTGTGAGCTGGGCGCTCTGACTTAGCGGCTTCTGGGGCATCGGAGCCCATCACATACTCACCACCCTTAACTAGCACCATGTCTTGGTTGATTTTGAGGGCAATAGGGTGATCTGGCTTAGTTGCGCAGCCAGAAAGTAGGATAGGTAGCGCGATGATAGCGAAGACTACGAATAGTTTGGTCGCATTCCATGCCTGTTTTTCCTCTGTGTGATGGTTCATGTGCGTTGCTCTTGTCAGTCAAAAGTATCCTCTAAATATTAACTTCAGCGCACTTTCCTTTTGGTTATATGCACTATAACAATCACCTCTCTGCACTTGGGATACACTAAGCTCGTTATCCGATATAAGGTTTATTTCTATGGTTTCTAGCGCTAACGCGACCACATCTCCAATGGCATCTTCTTCAAACGCCGAGTCACCGATGCAGCTAACTCAAGGACCACAATTTCAAGGAAGACCCTCTAAGCGAATGCACGTGATGGCGAAGCCAATTGGTGCTGTGTGTAATATCGACTGTAACTACTGCTACTATCTGAGCAAACAAGATTTGCTTGAATATAAGAAAGGCTGTTCACCAGAGATGGATGAAGCCATGCTTGAGCAGTACATCAAAAACTACATTCAAGGTCAGAACACCCCAGAGATCATTTTCTCTTGGCAGGGTGGTGAACCGACCATGCTCGGTCTGAACTACTTCAAAAAAATCGTCGAACTACAGGCGAAGTACCAGCCACCAGGTGTGAAGATTTCCAACGATTTGCAAACCAACGGCACCTTGTTGGATGACAAATGGTGTGAGTTCTTAGCTAAGCACAACTTCCTCGTCGGTTTAAGCATTGATGGGCCGCAAATGCTGCACGATGCTTATCGCACCAACCGTGCTGGTCGTGGTACTCACAAACAAGTCATGCAGGCAGTCGAGCTATTACATAAATACAAAGTGAGCTTCGCCACGTTAACGTGTGTGAACAATATAACCAGCAAAAATCCTCTAGAGGTTTACCGCTTTTTGCGCGATGAAGTTCGCTCACCTCAAATGCAGTTCATTCCTATTGTTGAGCAAAAGACGTTTCGTACCGATGCGCCTCAGACAGGGCAATCGAGTGAGCAGTTAAGACAAGGCGATAAGCGCCTTATTCCGGGTAATGCCAACTCTACTATGGAGCCTTGGTGTGTATCGGATGAGGCTTGGGGTAATTTTCTTATCGCCGTCTTTGACGAATGGGTTCAAAAAGACATTGGTAAGGTGTTTGTTCAGTATTTTGAAGCCAGTGTCGAGACGTGGATGGGACGTAAAAATCCACTGTGTACGCTAGGGTCACTGTGTGGAAAAGGGCTGGCAATGGAGCCAAATGGCGATGTGTTTAGTTGTGACCACTATGTCTACCCAGAATACAAGATTGGCAATATTAATACCGATAGCCTAGAAAATATGGCGTACAGCAAAGGTCAGCAAGAGTTTGGTTTTGCAAAATCTCGGACATTGACGAGCCAATGTCAGCAATGTGACTACCAGTTCGCTTGTTACGGAGAGTGTCCAAAAAATCGCTTCATCAAAACTCGAAATGGAGAGCCTGGTTTGAACTATCTGTGCGCGGGATGGAAAAAGTTTTTCTCTCATGCAGACAAAGCGTTAGCGTACATACTACGAGCTACTGGAAATCCTGTGGCCCATGGCAAGTTTAGTGATAGAGCGGTCGCTGAGCAAAGAAAGATGGCCATGCAAAGTGTGGTTCAGAACGCCAATACAACCAATGCAACCGGCTTTAATCCAAAGTTCTAACAAGCCACTCAGTATCCATTTTAGGAGCGAATCATGAATATCAAACCTTTGGCGCTGGCAGGCCTGTTACTGGCATCAATCAGCCATTACGCATTTGCAAATAATACCGCTATCGGAGAATCCAACGCAAAGGCGGTGTCATCTGCGCAAGAGTCTACCGAACAGCGCATTCAACGTTTGTCTTATGTTGCACAAAACCAAGCAGAAAGCGCAGAAGCGCGTGTCGATGCACTGCATGAACTCAGCCAATACCCCAATCAGAATGCGTTGGTGGCGGTTACGCGTGCTTTGAAAGACAGTAATCCTGATGTGAGGGAAGCAGCAATAGTCGGTGCAAAACCTTATCAATTTGAGTATCGATGGAAGCTAGTATCCCCGTTGCTGTCTGATGGTGAAGAGTCGGTGCAAATAGCGGCGGCAATTAACTTATTGCCAGATTACTCGACCATGGCTGACGAACAGCAACAGGCGATTGATAAGATTTATCCTACAGTGACCGCATACCTTGAAAGACAATCAGGCAAGCGCAGTCAATTACTATTGGGTGACGTTTATCGTTGGCAATTGCAGTGGGAGAAGGCAGAGCAGCAGTATCTTGCACTCATAGATGATCCGGAGCTGACGACACAAGCATCACTTAGCTTATCTGATAACTATCGCGCCCAATCTAACGATAAACAGGCACTAAATGTACTGAACCAAGCAATCGAACGTGACGATGCTTCAGCACAGCTTCAATATGCGAAAGCGCTGACTTTGGTTCGTATGGAGAATAAATCAGAAGCTGCGAGCGCTATAGAGAAGGCGACAGAACTCGCGCCGGAGAACAGTTACTACTGGTATTTGAATGGGGTATTACAAGAGCCATTAGATGTAGCAAAAGCGACTCAATCGTTTGAGCAAGCCTATTTGATCTCGGGTGCACCAGAGCAGCTTTATGCAGTGTGCGATATGTACGTTCGTCATAACAACGCGAAAACAGAGGCATGTTTAGAAGAGCTAGGTAAGGTGGCACCGCCGTACGTGATTGAGCAATTGAAAGCGAAGCAAAATCTTTGAGCCATTTCTCAACTATATGTAACAAAGAAAAAATCCACTACAAAAGAGTTGGATAGCGTACCGAATACAGGCATCCTGTAGTTATAATTTTGTTACAGGGTGTAGGTACAATGACAATTGAAGACGGTGTGATTCATATCGACTCTTTCTTAGCCGTAACTATGGGCATTATTGTTTTGTTTGTGGGTCGTCGGCTCAATCAGGTTGTGGGGTTTCTAAAGGAGTTTAGTATCCCTGAGCCAGTTTCGGGTGGTATTGTTTTTTCGGTACTGTTCGCACTCTTCCATATGGCAACGTCGCTCGAAGTCTCTTTTGACTTAATGGCGCGCGACGTGCTCTTGGTTTACTTTTTCACCACCATTGGTATTAACGCCAGCCTAGGTGATCTGATGAAAGGCGGTAAGCCGCTCATTATTTTGCTTGCTATCACCGTCGGTTACATGTTGCTCCAAAACGTCACGGGTATAACCGTTGCAACGGCCTTTGGCTTAGAGCCAGTGGCGGGTCTTCTCAGTGGTACGGTATCTTTGATAGGCGGCCACGGTACTGCAATTGCTTGGGCACCAAAAATTCAAGAGCAGTTTGGCCTCAATACAGCGATGGAAATTGGTATTGCGAGTGCCACCTTTGGTTTGATCCTGGCCAGTATCATGGGCGGTCCAATCGCCAAGTTTCTTATTAAACGTTATGACCTCAAGCCTGCTGAAGAACAACACTTAGATGTGGGTGTTGCTGACAACAAACCAGAGCCAAAAATCACCTCTTATGATTTCCTCGATGCGATGCTTGCTATACATACCTGTATTATTGTCGGTGTGTTTCTCAATGAAGGGGTAGAGTATCTTGGTCTACAACTGCCTCTGTTTGTGACCTGTCTGTTTGCAGGTATCATCCTTTCGAATATTGTCCCGCACAACTACCCACGCATCACCGGCACAAAATGGCCAGCTAACAAACCGGCTGTGGCGTTGATTGCGGATATGTCGCTTGGCGCATTTTTAGCGATGTCACTGATGAGTATGCAGCTTTGGACACTAGTAGATTTGGCTGGGCCGATATTTGCCATTCTTGGTGCCCAATTTGTGGTCGCGATTTTGGTTAACCTGTTCATCATTTTCCCAGCAATGGGCAAAAACTACGATGCAGCGGTTATCTGTTCTGGCTTTGGTGGTATTTCACTCGGCTCGACACCAACAGCAATGGCTAACATGTCAGCCGTGGCGCAAAAGTACGGCAACTCGCATCAAGCGTTTATTGTAGTGCCGCTGGTTTGTGCGTTCTTTATTGACTTGGCGAACGCCTTTATTATTCCTTACTTCATGGGGTTGTTGGCTTAAAACTTCTAAGAATCTAAATAAGCATATAACCTTGGTGGTGTTGAGAATAGAAGGGGGCTCATTGCGAGCTCCTTTTTACATGGAGTATCGGTTAAAATCCCAGTGTGTTTGCAAACAGGAGGTGATGGCTAATTCATTTGTGCCCCAAAATCAGACAGAGTGGAATTGAACTTGATTTCAGCTTCCACAAATCGACTTACTTACCCTCATGCATACAACGCTAACTATATGACCAAACTCAGCGTGCCACTACAACATCTAAGCACCTTTAGTTATAGTGTCTTTCTCTAATTTGCCACTATTCATAAAAAGGAGGGAACCTATTACAAGTCCCCTCCTTTGCAGATACTTATTGATGCAGATTATTAGCCGCTATACACGGACGTAATCATCACTTTACTGAGCACTATTTTTACTCATAGTTAGCGTTTGTTTTTCGTCATTGGTCAATGTAAATACGTCACCTGACCTAGAAATAGTATGTACATTTGATGTTTTTTCACCAATATCATACAATCCTCGACCGCCATTGGTATCGTCGATAGCCGTATAACTTAAGCTGGCTTCGTTAATATCTCCGTCAAAATCTACTTTTACGATTTCATGAGACTCACTGGTACGAGTTTCTGTAAATGACCAATGCGTTGTATTCCCAAATTCATAGGAGATTAATGTCGCTACTCCCTCGCCATGTGTAATAGTCCAATATCCCGTCAATGGTGTATTGTCCGTTGCTACTTGTTTATCAAGAATAGCGATGACAGGCTGTTCTTTGTCGTTATCATCTATTTCTACTTCATTAAAAAAATCAAGTTCTAGTTTTCCATCTTCAAGATAGGTAATCCGAGCTTCTCCACCTATCTTCGGTCCTGTTTCACCATTAGTATCTAAGGATACTTTCCCAAAAGTAACAATGTCTCCATCAATAGAATATTCACCAATTTGCATGCCACATGGCTCACCCCAGCGATCCTCTTCTTGGCAATAGCTATCAAACTCGGTATGAACGTAGGTGTTATCTAATCCGAAAGCTAAAACCATATAGTGCTCGTTGGTATAGTCATTTTCTGGATCTTCATATTTTTCGTATGATGACCATACACCGTCAAGGGTACTAGGCAAGATAGGCTGTTCAGCTTTTTCTACATCAAAAGTAAATGTCGCAATTGCTGGTACGTTGACACTATCGTCTGCCGATAGGGTAAGAGACGCTTTCCCTTCGTTTGTAGGTGTACCTTCTACGATTACTGAATCACCGTTTAGCTCAGCCGTTAAGCCTGAACCAATGCTTGCGGTGATAACAGCGTCGTTATCAAGGTCAATAAATAGCTCTGATATGTCGATGCCTTGATAGAAAGACTCTCCAACAGTGCCTGTCCAGTCATTAATTGATGTTCGAAGTGCTGACTCTTTTTCTTCGTTAATAGTTGGTGGCGTATTTGGTGACACAACTTGGTAAGAAATGGTCATAGGGTAAGAGCGAGCACCATCGTTATCTATGGCAAAAACATCAAAGGTAAATGTGCCTGCTTTTTTAGTAGATAATGTCAGTGTATGTAAAACAGCACCTGATGTATCACGCTCAATAGTGACGTACTGCTTGAGATCATCAATGTCTATACTGATCATGTTATAGTCATCGATCGTACCGTCACTATCTTTGAAATAATTGCTCAAGTCGACTTCTTCAAGGCTATTAAGCTCAATATTATCAAGAAGTAAAGTAGAGTTTTTAGTCGTAGGGCGATTATTTTCCGTCGCGGTAATAGAGCCATCGACATCGCCAACTTCAATTGTTATCGATTTGTCGATAAGCTCTCCTAGCTCGGCCTCTGCAATAATGTCAGCCGCACGTTCTGCCACTTCAATCTTTTGTTCTGGAGATAGGCCGGCATTATCAACTAAGGTTTCGCCGATTACCTCAAGTTGTTTACTCACGACATCAGTACCTGACGTTGATAAGTAATCACCAAATAATAGGTCTTCAGAGAGCTGCTCAATAGATAAATTTAAGTTGTCGGCAATAGCCTCGCGAACAGTCTGTTTAGCATCATCAAGTGATTGACCTGTTTGCATAGCATCGACAACAAGATCCGTCATTGGGTTAATAACCGTTGCTCCCTCTGGTGCTTTCAGTTCAAACTCAGTGGTCACAATGCCTCGGGTTTCATCATAAGTGACCGCTGGAACAGCGGTTATACAAAGAGTTTTATCTTGGAACTCATTAGGAACCTTACCAACGCCGCCAGCCTCGGTTGTTGCTATAACGTCACCATTACAATTACCGTCAGTATCAACACGAACTTCAGCGTCAACTAGGTAGCCATCAATCGCTTGAATATTGAAGGTGGTTGAAGGTTCTGGAGTGGTAGAGCTTGACTCATTGCCACAGCCAGAGAGGAGTAGAGCCGAAATTGTAGTGGCCAGCAGAGATTTCTTTGTTACAAGTGAATACACAAAAATTCCTTATTTTATGTCTTAGATCAAATTTACGTGGGATTTTTAACATATAAGCTGTGGGCATTCTAATTCACACTGTCAATGTCTTCTGTTGGCGGTGCGCCAGTTGTGAATGATAGTGTTTTAACTTACTGATAGATTAAACATTCCAGAATTTGTACTGAGTGCACAAGTCCGATAATTTTAAAAAAAAAGTTATTTTTTTCGTACGAGTTCAGACAATAAGTGCGATATCTATGGAAAGAAAGGTGTAGAAGAAGGATCTAACGGCTGAAAGTGGCGGCTTTTCTAACTTGAAAACAAGCAGTACTACCATAAATTATTAGTCGTAGATCTAGGCAAAGGGCACCAGATTTCCGGCTTGGTGAGTCGCTTAGTTCAAGTTCGAAGGCAATATATTAGCATTGGGTGAAAAATTTAAATGCGTGTGAATAAATCAAGCAGTTATCGCCCTGTTTTGATGATTTAACCCACTAACAACGATTTGAAATATAAAATCAATCTGTAGACATATAGCGAACTTGGCCACGAGGTTAAGGAGACTTACAATACCTTAGATGGTCGATAAAGTGACCTACGCCTGTGGCACTGGACACTCAAATAAGCAAGTTGCCATACTTCAGTTAATTCATGCTCTACTAAATTAGATAAAACGCAACTCGGAATTGTCCAATAACGAGCTAGAAGCTACGCTCAGGCGCTGACTTTGAATCTTGAAGGTTAGGAGTGCGCGTTGGGTGGATTCCGCATGGAGTGCGGAATGACGAAAACTGAAACCTAGAATACTAACGTCCAATCAATTGCCATCGTTCAATGCCGAAGTGTCATGAAAGTGCTCTCATCTTCATAAAAAAAACGCCTCAATAGTTCAAGATAAACTTTCTATTGAGGCGTTTAAGTTCATTTGTTAATTCAAAACCGCAGAAAAGGACAAGGCCAACCTATTTTCGTTTCTGCGCATATTAGAGAGCACTACTTACCAAAATAAGCAACAATCACCTTGTCATTATCAAGCTCTCTAGAGAACACAAAAGCATTGTCGTTAGCAATCTCGGTATGCTTACCTGCACCAATAGCCGGATGACGGTCTCTGAATTGACCAACAGTTCGCCAATGTTCGAGCAACGCTTTCTTATCATCACTTAGTGTCCACACCATGTCTGAGCGGGTGCCTTGGTGGAAGTCGTCGGCATATGGGCCAATATTTCGACCTACTTCGTCACCGTAATACACCTGAATCGCACCTGGGCTCAGAAGTAAGGCATTCGCCGCGTTTTTCTGCATGGTGTAGTCTTTGAAACGGCTGAAGAAAAGCTCGGTATCATGAGAAGACATGTAGCTTACTGGGTTAAAGTCTTCCGACTCTTGAATTGAGTTGGCGTAATTCTGGTAGGTGTCCGCCATTTGGCTGAAACACGCGGCGCCTTTATCCAGCTTCTTCTGCATATCAAAGTTGATGAGTGCATTGAAGCCGTCGTCAAAATAGGGGCTGCGATACGCACTGTGTCCCCAAACTTCACCCATCATCCAGAAGGGTTGTCCAGATTGATTGTTGTCTTTTCGCCATTGCTCTAGGCTTTGCGTCGCCTCGACTTTTAGCCTTTTCCAAACATCGCCTTCTACGTGTTTTACGGTATCGACGCGATAACCATCAACGCCAAAGCGTTTCACCCAATCTGTTTGCCATTCAATGAGATAGTCGGCAACGGTGTAATTGTCGCGTTTGGCGACACGGGTTCCAGGATTATCAAGCAGCCACTGGGGAGGGGTTACTGCCTTAGTGGACTCGGTTTTAAAGTCCGGGAGGCCTGCGAGCGATAAGGTAATGTCACTTGAACCTGGTTTGTCGTAGCCTGGCAAACCGGTACGAACCCAATCCGCGCCCCACCAGTGGCTCCATTCTTCGCTTTGGTAGTCGATATTGCTGTGATAGCTGTGCCAGTTTTCTGATGCTTGGGGTTGCCACTTGGCAAACATTGCTGGTAACTGGTGCTCTTGCTTGATTACGTTGAGGTCATCATATTGAATGTCGGCAAGTGTTGAATAGCCAGGGTGGTTGATGACCGCATCCAGCAGCACTTTAATGCCGCGTTTGTGTGCTTCGTCTACTAAACGCTTTAAGTCATCATCGTTACCAAAGCTTTCATCGATCTTGGTGAAATCACGAGTCCAGTAACCATGGTAGCCATAGAATGGGAATGAACCGCTGTCGCCACCGCCAACAAATCCATGCACTTGCTCGACAATCGGTGATAGCCAAATCACATTTGTGCCAAGTGATTGGATGTAATCAAGCTTTTCGGTAATGCCATTAAGATCGCCACCGTGGAAAGTGCCGATGTTGTCTTTACCATCAGATTGGCGGCCATATGGCTGTGGTTCACCTGGATTGGAATTGTTGAATCTATCTACCATCACAAAGTAGATGTTAGCATTTCGATAATTTAACTCATCAGACAGCTCAACCGTGTCGACAGGCTCGAGTAGAGTCAAACCACCAGACGCCGCGTTTGGTACTACCGTCACTTTGCCGCCTTTTACCGTGACTATATCTCCAGTGAAGACATCTTTTAGCTTAGTACCATCGGCATAGGCATCACCGACAGCAATGGTCTGTGCCTCGTTTGGGAATGCTGCGCATTGAACGTTAGGAATAGGGCGCTTGAACTTTTTCTTAGCGACTTTCTTAGGTTGCCTTTTGAATACCAAAGACTTGGTTTCTTCGTCGTAGCTAAAGGAGTAATCACCGGTAAAACGGATGTTAAGAGGCAGAATTGAGTCTTCGCCACACAACAGAGGAATCGGTGTATTGAACTTAATTTTGCTAGGTAGTTGATTATCGCAGCTGCCATCAATGCCCGACACTTTTAATTGGTACTTATCTTTGGTCAGTGGTATCACCAACGGCTCATCTGCCGTTATAGGATAGTCACGGCTGGTGGTTGAAGTTGAAACCGTGATATTGGGTGATGCTAGCAGCCCAGGCGAGGCTAGTAGCATGCAAGCAAGTAGGGTCTTATGTTTCATGCTCATTCCATTTTTTGTAGTTTTCCAAGGCTAATATAAAACGCATCAATGTCAGCCACATCCTTCTCACTGCCTACGCCTTAGAATTTGCGTCTGGTCACAAAATGACCTTGGTGTGGGCGTAAATTGGGGGGAGGAGGGGAGAAACGGTATAACTTGCTAGTCTTGGGTGTCTGAGTTAGCCCGTGAGATCGAAATGAAGCCCTTGTTAACCCTATTACTGTTTGTTTTTAGCCATAGCGTCCTCGCTACTGAGCTTTGGCCGAATCAATATGTTTCGGGTCTACAGCCTATAAAGACGCTTGCTGATGTAGAGAGCCTTTCAGAGTTATATGACTGCGGCGAAGTAGAGCGTCAGGAGTTTTGTGCTTTTGAGCAAAGCTATCGCGGCATTGAGCTTGATGTGGTTATTTCGGTCAATTCAGACGGTGATGCCACTGAGGTTAACTACTCTTTTCCTTTTAGTGTGCATGATTTTACCTATGTTCAAACTGCCTTGCGTAAGGACAGCTATCACTTAGTTGAGGTCAAAATTGGTGATGAAACACTCACTGTCGAAGAATTGATCAATCAGGGCACGGCTCAAACTGCGGATAAGAAACTGGTTGAGTTTTTGAACTTATATCCCACTTTTGTGTCCAAACAGTTTACCTGGATCAGGAAAAATGAGATTCAGAATACGTTAGCAACAAAGACGCTATTAATGACCAGTGACGCTGAGCGCATTCATTTGATTTGGAATCGTTAGTCGAGCAAGTGTGTTCAACACAACAAGCTCATCGATGTTACTCACAGAGTGTCACACAACGGTCTTACGGTTGTCATTTCACTGTTACATAAGAAACGTAACGTGAGATGCGTAAAGTTTAGAAGGAGTTAATCATGAAAAAGATGAGACGTGCACAACTGCATCGCTGTCGTATTCAGTATTGGAAAGAAACGAACCAGAAAGCGACGAGCAAAGATAAAGCATAATCAATACGTTACATACCAAGACGTGAAGCCAGCATCCTTAATTATGCTGGTTTTTTCGTTTTTGGGCTTTTTCTTATAGACACCATTTTAATCTCGCCCTACAATCGCCCCGTTTTGGGGAGTAGTCACCCGTTTATTTGCCGTCATCTCGTTAAGTTATTGCAGGTATAGCAATGAACTTATCCGGCAAATATAAGTGTTTTCATAACGCTTTGACGAGACCAACGCAATCAAAGGCTCAGCACATTTGTGTGCTGGTGTGTTATTGGTTTGCGGAAGGTCGCCTAAAATAGTCCCGTCCTTCCGCTCGGAGGACTTATGAGCCCATCTATCTATCTTGGCTTCCTGCTGCTGACTCTTGCGTTAGTCGCATTGGATATCTATCAAACTCGCGGCGGTCAAATTACTATTTGTAAAGCGGCGATTTGGAGCGGTTTTTGGTTTGTACTGGCATTCGTGTTTGCTGCAACCATCTATCTATTTTGGCATGTGTACGCGCCAGACAGCGATTACAGCGCAGAGAAAGCAACAGTATCGTTCCTAACTGGCTATTTGCTTGAAAAATCGCTTAGCGTCGACAACCTATTTGTGTTCGCTATCATCTTTCATCAGTATTCTGTACCTCAGCATTTGCGTCCGCGTGCGCTATTGTGGGGTGTGATTGGTGCGTTGGTACTGCGTGCCATCATGATCAGTGTCGGTGCTCAGCTGCTTGCTCAGTTCCACTGGGTGATGTATCTGTTTGCTGCTTTCTTGATTTGGACGGGTATTCAATTGGCGCGTGACCATGGTGATGATGAGATCAATCCACTTCCAGAGCGATTGATTAGAAAACTGTTGCCAGTGACGGAATCATATCATGGTAATAGTTTGTCAATTATTGAAAATGGTAAACGAGTATTCACTCCAATGCTGGTGGTGATTGGCGTGATTGCCTTTATGGATATTTTGTTTGCATTGGATTCAATCCCGGCAATCTTTGCTGTGACTCGTGAGGCGTTCCTTGTGTTGGCGGCAAACGTGTTTGCTCTGCTTGGATTACGTTCGCTCTATTTTGTTCTTGAAGGCATGATGAACCGATTCGTGTACCTCAAACCAGCGCTTTCTTTCATTATGATATTTATTGGTATTAAGATGGCATTGGTAGGATCACCTTGGGAGATTCCTACTTGGTTCTCTTTGTGTGTGATTTTGTTCACCATGACAGTGGCTTCAGTGGCATCGCTGTACAAAGAAAAACAGCAGCTCAAGGTTGTTAATAAATAGAGCTAACAATAAATGCGTAAAACCTCCCATTGTTCGGGAGGTTTTTGTTTATCATTTTGCTAACAAATTGAACTTATAAAGCGTTGTATGGAATGTTTATTCACCAAACTGTTTGTTTTGGGTATAAAAATTCACCAAATATAAATAGGCGCATCCAGAGGTTGTTAAAGGTTTGTTTTATTAGATAATCTAATCTGAAATACCAATTTTTGTCATTTTTTAAACAGCGTTTTTTTGCCTAATATTGTCACCAACAACAACGAGTTACCAAGTTTCAAGAGAGGCAATCATGGCACAAGCAGTGAACATCGAAACCATCGCTATCGCACCCTCTATGGATAAGAAAACCTACGCGGTTAACTTCAAAGGATTGATTGCACACTTACTAGATATTCTGTTCGGCAAAGGTGAAGTTGAAACAACTTACTATGCGAACGAGTTATCTGGCCACATGCAGCGTGATATCGGCATTAATCGATAAAACAAGCATGATAAAAAGCACCTTTGATAGGTGCTTTTTTTGTATTTGGCGTAAGCAAAACTAAGCGCTGAAGCCACCACGTTGCTGTAGTTGTTTAACTAATGCGACTCGCTCACGCTCTAGCGGACTTGGAGTTGCTAGCGTTGTGTGGGTAGCCAGGTCATTCTTAGTAGCTGTTGTCTCTTTTTTATCAGCGATTGGAGCTGATAAAAAAATAGGCGTAGAAACAAAATGTGGACGCTTCATGGTGTCTAATCTCATCTTCTCGACGTTAACTTAACGTCATTATTTCAGGCTGGACTATCAACCACATCCCCCTTAATTTGGATCGGTGGGGCGTAGTGTATTGGGCGTATCCCTTTATCTCAGAGCTAGTTACGGATTAGTGTTTGGGCTTATACCGATCTTACAGAATGCTCGTCAAATCAGATAAAACTGATTCATCGCAACATTTCATTGGCTTCGATCCGTATTATGAGATGACTTGGGTTTACAACCACTATAAAGGTGAAAATTATGACAAGTCTTATCGACAGGTTTCTCAAATATGTCACGTACGACACGCAATCTAACCCGTCGCAGGCAACATGCCCGAGCACACCAGGCCAAACTGAGTTTGCTCGATTTTTGCAACAAGAACTGATTGCATTAGGTCTATCCAACGTTACGCTAGATTCTAATGGATATATCATGGCGACCTTACCTTCTAACGTAGAGGCTGATATTCCAGCGATTGGTTTTATTGCTCATATGGATACGGCGCCAGACGCCTCTGGTAAAGGTGTGAAACCTCAGTTGGTAGAAAACTATCAAGGCGGTGATATTGCACTTGGAAAAGGGGATGTGGTGCTTTCGCCAATTCAGTATCCCGATCTCCACGCGCTTCATGGCCACGATATTATTACGACCGATGGCACGACGTTACTCGGAGCCGATAATAAAGCCGGTATTGCTGAGATCATCTCTGCCGTTGAGTTTTTGATGGCAAATCCAGAGATCCCCCATGGTGACATCAAAATAGGTTTCACCCCTGATGAGGAAATTGGTCGCGGTGCCGATTTGTTTGATGTCGACAAGTTTGCTGCTAAATGGGCTTACACAGTTGATGGCGGTCCGGTAGGTGAGCTTGAATATGAAAACTTTAATGCAGCGGCGGCCCTCGTTGAGTTTAAAGGCGTTTCTGTCCATCCAGGTACAGCAAATGGTAAAATGGTCAATGCCATGACCGCAGCAGCGCGATTTCACGCGGATATGCCGCTAGAGGAAACACCAGAGTGCACATCGGGTTATGAAGGCTTCTATCATCTACATAATGCGCAGATGTCTTTGACCGATTCATCGCTGCATTACATTTTGCGCGATTTTGACAAGGACGAATTGGCACGCAAAAAAGCCTACCTAGAAGACAAGGTGGCCACGTTTAATGCGCAGGGTAGTAAGGTGAGCCTTACTATCACAGATAACTATTCGAACATGCGCGAAATGGTAGAGCCACATCCACATATTATAGAGATTGCCAAACAGGCAATGGAAAGCTGCGATGTGAAGCCAAACATTAAGCCAATTCGTGGTGGTACCGATGGCGCTCGTTTGTCCTTTATGGGTTTACCTTGTCCAAACCTGTTTACCGGTGGTTATAATTTCCACGGTATTCATGAATTTATTACTGTTCAAGGTATGGAGTTAGCGGTAAAAGTGATCGTACAAATTGCGAAAGACACCGCGATTCGTTATCGTTAATACTCATTCTTAATGCGTAGTAGGCGACCATGGAAGATGTTCAAAAAATTATCGCATTTTTAATTGAAAACAAGCTGTTATTGAGCGTCTTGGTCATCACACTGATTTTGATAATACGCCGCATCACACTCTCGGGAATTCGAGGGGATGTGGCGTTTTTGTCTGAAGATCAGCGTAAATGGATGTCGCGGACTAAAAACGGCTCGTTCGCGATCATTGTTGTCACTCTGTTTCTGGTTTGGAAATCAGAAATCAGTGAGTTCGCACTATCAGTGACCGCTATCGCCGTTGCTATTGTCGTTGCCTCAAAAGAGATCATTCTTTGTTTTACCGGTTCCATCCAGCGGGCGAGCTCGCGGTCGTTTCGTATCGGTGACTGGATTGAAGTAGGAAAGACCAGCGGCGAAGTGATTGAGCACAATCTGATGGCCACTGTGATACAAGAAATTGACTTGTACCATGGTCAATATCATTTCACAGGAAAAACCATCACACTGCCTAACAGCATGTTTTTTACCTACCCAGTTAAGAACCTCAACTTCATGAAACGCTACGTATACCACAGCTTTTCAATTGTTGTTCCTGGCTTCAAAAACCTATTTCCACTGCTCCCTGAGTTGATTGTTAGAATCGAGAAGCACAGTGAAAACTTTATTGATGTCGCTAGACGCTATAATGGTGTCATTGAAAAACACGCGGGTGTCGATTTACCAGGTTCCGAGCCCCACATCCACATCGCGAGTGGTGCTACTGGTGAGCAAATTGTCCATGTGATGATTTTCTGCCCAACTGAGCTTGCCACTCATCTAGAGCAAGAAATTCGTGCGGACTTCATGATGCTGCACGATCTATCGTTTCCAGAGGAAACTTCAAAAGATTGATACGAATCAATCTGTTATATTTTGAAACACTTTCATCATAACTATTAATGCTTTTCGGACATTCAGCTGACTCGTGATTTGTTAGTCTGCCAAAGCTTGTTCCAATCAGAAGAGAATAGGGTGTTTCAATGCCTAGAAAAATACTCGTTGCCAGCGTTATTTCTGCACTATTTTTAGCAGGATGTGGTGAAGCAACAAAGTCCAACCAAAATGCACCAGCGCCTCTTGTGCAAACTACTGCTGTAGAGGTCGTCCCACATCAACAAAGTAAGTCTTACATTGGACGCATGGATGCGGTTGAAGATACAGCCATTACTGCACAAGTAACTGGCTATTTGATGGAACGCCATTTCCAAGAAGGGCAGATCGTCGAAAAAGGTCAAAAGCTATATTCTATCGAGCCATCATCATTTGAAGCTCAAGTCGCGAGTGCTAAAGCTAAAGTGTCTGAAGCGGAAGCAGCACTGAAAAAAGCCGAGCTTGATTTTGAGCGTGGCAAAAACCTTGTTAAGTCTAACAACATTTCTCAAGCAGAATTTGATGCGTTGACTGCGACTCTGATGAGCGCGCGCGCTCAACTAGAAGCAGGAAAAGCTCAGCTTAAAGTGGCGGATGTAAACCTGTCTTATACCACCATTCTTGCTCCGTTTACTGGCAGAATCTCTGATAGTAAGGTCAGCCAAGGTGATCTTCTTTCTCCTTCCTCTGGTGTATTAACCACACTCGTTAGTATGGATCCTATATATGCGTCATTCAGTATCAGTGAGCGTGAGCGTTTAGCTCTAGGCATGGATACTATTGAAGGTAACGGATCGGATGAATCAAATGGCGTTGCAGTGAACATCATTCTAGAAGATGGCCGAGTGTTTGAAGAGCAAGGCAAAATCGACTTCTTGGGTAACCGAATTAACCTCAATACCGGTACGCTGGCGATGCGTGCTGTCGTTGAGAATCCACAGCAGCGTTTGCTTCCGGGTCAGCACGTGCGTGTTGAGCTTATGGAAAAAGAAGCGATCGACGTAGTGACAGTACCTCGTCGCGCGGTTCAAACTGATCTTGAAGGCGACTTTGTTATGGTCGTAACTGAAGGAAATGTGGCAGAGCGTCGTAATGTTGCTCTAGGCACACAAGTTGAAACTGGCGTCATCATCCAATCAGGATTGAAAGCGACTGATGTTGTCATCACTCAAGGCTTGCAGCGTGTAAGGAATGGCGTGCCTGTTCGAATCGATGAGTCGAAGCCAGCAGATCAAGGTGCGTAATAGATGCTAAGTCGTTTCTTCATTCAAAGACCAAAGTTTGCTTTGGTCATATCAATCATACTCACGCTGGCGGGTGCCATCTCTTTGATGGTGTTGCCGGTTGCTGAGTATCCAAAAATTAGCCCGCCATCGGTCAGTGTCACGGCATTCTATACAGGTGCAAGTGCAGAGGTCGTAGAGGAGGCGATAGCCGATCCGATCGAAACCTCGGTGAACGGCGTTGAAGATATGATTTATATGTCTTCAAAGAGTGCTAATGACGGTTCATACAACCTCAATGTGACGTTTGATATCGGTACCGACCCTGACATGGCTCAGGTCAACGTGCAGAACCGTGTGTCACAGATTGAGTCGAAACTGCCACAAGAAGTTCGTATGGTTGGTGTAACGGTGAAAAAACGTTCACCAGACCTATTGATGGTACTGAACTTCTACTCACCTGATGGTCGTTATGATGACAAGTTCCTGATTAACTACATCAACTTGAACGTTAAAGACCAACTTGCTCGTGTTAAGGGCATTAGTGAAGTTAACGTAATTGGTGGTGGTGAGTATGCGATGCGTGTTTGGCTAGACCCAGACAAGCTAGCCAACCTCAAAATGACGACCTCTGACGTTTACGCTGCATTGGCTGAGCAAAACGTACAGGTTGCTGCGGGTCGTGTAGGTGCTGCGCCATATGCAAACCCACAAGAAGTACAGTTTAACCTGGTAACCAAAGGTCGCCTAGAGTCGATTGGAGAGTTTGAGAACGTCGTTCTGCGCGCAAATTCTGATGGTTCAACGGTTTACCTTAAAGACGTAGCTCGCGTAGAACTTGGTAAGAAGTTCTACGATGGTAGTGGTCAGTTCCGTGGTGAAGATGCTTCTATCGTTGCGCTTAACCTTCAATCGGACGCCAACGCGCTGGAAAGTGGCAAGGCAGTGATGGATCTGCTTGAGCGTTTGAGTGTGAACTTCCCTGAAGGTATGGCTTACGAAACCAGTTACGATACCACTGTGTTCGTTGCTGAGTCGATCAAAGGGGTAGTTAAGACCCTAATTGAGGCTATCATACTTGTTATCGCGGTAACGTATCTGTTCCTTGGTAGTGCGCGTGCAACGCTTATTCCGGTTGTTGCGATTCCGGTATCGCTTATCGGTACGTTTGCTGTCATGAACATGACGGGCTTTACTGTGAACACGGTAACCCTGTTTGGTATTATCTTGGCGATTGGTATCGTGGTGGATGATGCGATTCTCGTTATCGAGAACGTAGATACCATCATGAAGCGCAACCCTGATATGTCACCAAGAAAAGCGACCTTGATCGCGATGAAAGAGGTGACGGGGCCAATCATCACTTCGACGTTGGTATTGCTTGCTGTATTTATCCCGGTAACGCTGTTACCTGGTATCACCGGCATTATGTATCGTCAGTTCGCTCTGACCATCTGTATTTCGGTTGTTATTTCTTCTATTAACGCACTGACGCTGTCGCCAGCCCTATGTTCGTTGGTTCTGAAGAAAGGTGGCGGCAATACAGCCCGTTGGTTCCAAACATTCAATCGCGCACTCGAGCGTATTACACTGCGCTACGGTCAAGTCGCTGGGTTCCTTGTGAAAAAGGCACTCCTGCTTGTTACCTTCTTTGTAATAGCGGTTGGCGCGGTAAGCTTCCTAGCGAAAAACACTTCTACGGCTTTTGTACCTCAGGAAGATAAAGGTATTTTGCTGGTTAACGTTCAGCTTCCAGATTCAGCGTCTTTGTCTCGTACTACAGAAACAACCGACAAGTTGGTTAACTTGGTTGAACAAGAGCCAGGTATCGATGGAATCACGGTAGCGAACGGCTATGCGTTTATGACTGGCGCGGCAGCATCGAATGGTGCATCGCTGTTTATCAAGCTGAAAGACTGGGATACCCGTAATGGTTTTGAAGGGGATCACTCTTCGAATGCTATTGCTGCTCGTATTAACGGTATGGCCGCTCAGCAAATTCCGGGTGCGGTCGTGTTTGCAATGGGGCCTCCGGCAGTTCCTGGTATGGGCGCGGCTTCTGGTTTTGAATTTGTGTTGGAAGATACGCTAGGCCGAAGCCGAACGGATCTCGCATTGGTGATGCAGGATGTGATTCAAACCGCGAACCAGCAGCCAGAGATCGCTTATACGTTTAGTACTTTCCGTGCCAATGTACCGCACTACTACGTAGACATTGACCGTGAGAAAGCACAACAGCTGGGTATTCCACTGTCGTCGATTTTCCAAACACTACAGGGTAACTTAGGCTCTTTGTACGTGAATGACTTCACCATGTTTGGTAAGAACTTCCGCGTAACAATGCAAGCAGACGCCGAATATCGTAGTGGTATGGATGACCTTCAGCTGTTCCATGTTCGTTCTTCTAAAGGTGAGATGATTCCTCTGAGCACGCTAGTGTCTTACGAACAAGTCTTTGAACCCGACGTCGCGTGGCGATATAACATGTACCGCAGTGCGGTAATCCAAGGTCAACCAGCACCCGGTTACTCAAGTGGTGACGCGATCGCCGCAATGGAGCGCGTAGCGGCGGAAGTTCTGCCAATGGGTTATCAGTACGAGTGGACAGGTATGGCTTACCAAGAGATCTTGGCGGGTAACCAAGCGATTTATGCGTTTGCGCTGGCTCTGATCTTCATCTACCTATTCATGGTTGCTCAGTATGAAAGTTGGGGTATTCCACTCGCCATCATTCTCGTGGTTCCGGTGGCGACACTTGGATCATTTGTCGCGTTGAATTTAGCGGGCATTCCGCTGAACTTGTACGCTCAGATAGGTCTCGTCCTGCTTATAGCGATGGCAGCGAAGAACGCGATTCTTATCGTGGAATTTGCCAAGATTGAACGTGAGAATAAAGACGTCCCTGTCGATGATGCAGCCGTACGTGGCGGTATGTTGCGCTTCCGAGCGGTTAACATGACATCTTGGTCGTTTATCCTAGGTATGATACCGCTCATCTTTGCATCGGGAGCTGGCCACATCAGCCAAAACTCGTTGGGTATTTCGCTTGTTGGCGGTCTATTGTGTGTACTCCTTGCAGGTACATTCTTGATCCCAGGCTTCTATGCTCTGATCCAGCATCGCCGTGAAAAAATTCATGGTGGTAATACTAAGCTAGTACCGCTGGAAGATGACGAGTAACGGCGAGTGAGCCATTCGTTAATGATCAAGCCCCTCCACGTGAGGGGCTTTTTGTATGTCGCAAATTGTCATGATGTCATGACAAATCTCTACATTCCGAGTTTGAACTATCGAAGACATTTATTGAAGTTGATGTACGGTTTGCTGGTATAGCTAGTGTATAGTAACCATCTGTTTAGTAAGACTAATTTATGGGTTGTTAGCAGCTTGTAACAAATGTCTCATTAGGAATACACCTACAAGAACATAATAATTCGCGTTTGTAGTATTCTGTAAAATTATGTATCTTTGCGGCCGATTCGATAGATGTAGTGGATTGGACGATGGTAAATCAAAAACTGTTGATAGTAGAAGACGATGCAAAACTAAATGTAATGCTAGGCGATTACTTTAAGACCCAAGGCTTTGATGTAAAAACAGTTTATGATGGAGGCGAGTCTGTCGATTTGATTGAATCTTTTCAGCCTGATATTACCATTCTAGACCTTATGCTTCCGGGTCAAGATGGCCTATCTATTTGTCGCGATGTTCGTGACAGCTACAACGGCAAAATTCTAATGCTAACAGCAAGTGATGATGACTTTGATCACGTAGCCGCATTGGAAACCGGCGCCGATGACTTTGTCTCTAAACCTATCAAACCTCGCGTATTATTAGCACGCGTAAGAAACCTTCTAAGACGCCCAGCCGAAGACGCGATTGCGATGGAAGCGAACACTATTCAAGTTGGTCGTCTAAAAGTGTGTCAAAACAGCCGCAGTTGCCGACTCGGTGAGTGTGACGTGTCATTAACGGACAGTGAATTCGATTTACTCTGGTTGCTCGCTAAATCAGCGGGTGAGGTGTTATCTCGTGACTATCTCACCAGACAGCTTCGTGGTATCGACTACGATGGCATCGACCGTACCATTGACAACCGCATTGTTACCCTTCGCAAAAAGCTATTTGATGATGCGACCAACCCAAAAGGTATTATCACAGTACGTGGCAAAGGCTACCTGTTCGTTACTGATGGCTGGAAAGCATAGGACTGACTGGTTTGTGGAGACTATTTCTTGAATCTCTAATTGGCGTAATACTGCTCTTTACCGCAAGTATTTACGGTTACGAGTATGTGATTTACGGCAAAACCGACCCAGATTTGGTTGATGCCAATCTTAGGGTAGAAGCGTTTCGCGACATCATGAATCATGTTGCGACCAACGAAAGTGATGAGCAGGCGATTGAGTTACTCGAAGCATTTGCTGAGAAAACGCACCGATTGCTCGACTCTCACACACCTTCCGAATTGCCGAAAGAGGTGGCTAGCCACTTTGAAGAACAACCAGAAGTCCATTTCCTGCTTGATGACAACGATCACTTGTGGCTCAAGTTCGACAACAACGCCAATTATTTTCATCTGACTGACGATCCTGATTCTGAGCTCATTAAAGCGATTGAATTTGCCAACCAAGTGGTTTGGTTGTTCTTTTTCGCAGGCTTCGTCGCCTTTAGCTTTTTATTGATTTGGTTCCTAAGCCGTCGCTTGCGCGTGCTGGAAAAAACAGCCAATGAATTTGCGAGTGGCAATCTTGAAGCAAGAGCTTCTGAAGGGCAGTGGGTTCGCCTTGGCAAGCTCAATAAATCTTTCAATCACATGGCAACGAAAATCGCCAATCTTATGGTAAGCAACAAAGCACTAACGAATGCCGTTGCTCATGAGTTGCGTACACCGATTTTCCGTATTCAATGGCAAAGTGAAGTGTTAATGGAGCAGCTTAGCGATCCTGAAGCCAAGCAGCAGCTAGCCAGTATTATTGAAGATACGGAAGAGATGGAACACCTCGTGGATGAGTTGCTCTACTACGCGCGAGTAGAGCGCCCAGATGCCGCTATTGAGCTTGAGGAAATCGATATTGCTGCCTGGCTAAAAGAGCATCATGTGAAATGGCAGACGCACATTGGTCATACGTTCGACTTACAAGTAGCCAGTGAAAGCGTCGATGTGAACATGGATCGCTTCTTGTTATGCCGAGCCTTAGTTAACTTGATCAGTAACGCAAAACGCTACACTGAACAGCGTATTGTCGTTAAGTTGGTGGAAGGTGGCGACCATATTGCCATTGAAGTGCACGATGATGGCATTGGTGTTGACCCAGAGCACTGGGATCGTTTGTTTGATCCTTTTTACCGCGTCGATAAGTCTCGAGACCGAGCGTCTGGTGGCTATGGTTTAGGGCTCGCTATTGTTAAGCACATCATGTTGCGTCATGGCGGTAACGTCGACGTTAGTCATAGCGAACTTGGTGGCGCTTGTTTTACCTTGGTGTTGCCTCACTTCTCTCAGTCTTAAGTTCCCTTTTGTTAGTTTGTTGCCGCTTCGTCTGCTTGAATGCAGACGAGCGTCGGTGTCCAGTGATATACTTCGCGCTATGGATTAGACATAACAAACTGAACTGAATGAAATTTATCCACACTTCTGATTGGCACCTCGGCCGGCAATTTCACAATGTGTCTCTGCTAGAAGACCAGCAGCACGTTCTTGAGCAAATCACACATTACCTTTCTGAGAATGACATCGATGCCTTGTTGATAGCAGGTGATGTTTATGACCGCTCTGTGCCACCAACTGCTGCAATCGAAGTACTCGATGAGTTTCTTAATCACGTTATTCAGCAGCTTGGTATTCCTGTGATTATGATTTCAGGAAACCATGATGGCGCGAAACGCTTAGGCTTCGGCTCAAGGCAATTTGGTCAAGCTGGGCTGCACATTATCAGTTCGTTAGAACAGATTACCACGCCAATTGAGATTCAAGACAAAAATGGCGAATCGGTGTTGTTTTATGGTCTTCCGTACACCGATCCAGAGCAAGTACGACATCACTATAAAGTCTCGGTGAGCAACCATGATGAAGCGCACCAACATCTTGCAGAGCAGTTGAACACGGTGTTAGACCCAACAAAGCGCAATGTCCTTCTTAGCCACTGCTTTATCGATGGCGCGCAAACCTGTGAGTCTGAACGTACGCTTTCTATCGGCGGAGCAGACCGCGTCAGTTATGAGCATTTTCAGCAGTTTGATTACGTTGCGTTGGGACATCTTCATCAAGCGCAAAAGCGCGGTGCGGAACATATTCGCTACTCTGGTTCTATCATGAAATACTCGTTCTCTGAGCAGCACCACAATAAAGCAATGACGCTCGTCGAGTTTTCTTCCGAAACATCTAACCCCGTCATCACAAGTGTACCGCTTACAAGTCCACATGATATGCGAATCATCGAAGGTGACTTAGCGGACTTATTGGAGCAAGGTAAAAACGATCCTAAAGCTGATGATTATTTACTAGTTCGTCTTACCGACAAACACGCGATACTCGATCCTATGGCTAAGCTTCGTGAGGTATATCCAAACGTATTGCACCTGGAAAAACCGGGTATGTTGATTGGTGTCGAAACCGAAATGGGGCAGGCTCGATTGGGGCGTTCGGAACTCGATATGTTCCAAGACTTCTTTTTGGAAGTACAAGGTGACGGAATGAATGAGAGCCAAACCGAGATGATTACGGATGTGCTAAACACGCTTCAGACAGCGAAACAGGAGCAGTAATTCTATGAAACCTTTAACGCTGACTCTCAAAGCTTTTGGTCCTTTCTCTGGTGTTGAACATATCGATTTTCGCACTCTGGGTGACTCGCCGCTATTTTTGATCAACGGGCCCACGGGTTCAGGCAAGAGCTCTATCTTAGATGCTATCTGCTATGCGCTCTATGGCGAAACGACAGGCAGTGAGCGTACTGGTGACCAAATGCGCTGTGATTACGCTGATGCCAAGCTTTTAACTACCATTACGTTTGAGTTTGAATTGGCTGGGGTTCGTTACCAAATCACACGTAGCCCTGATCAAGAAGTGCCTAAGCAGCGCGGTGAAGGGATGACAAAAAAATCCCACACAGCACAGCTTGTAAACCTCGACAGCGACGAGCTTATTGCCAATAAACCTAAACCGGTCGCTACCGCCATCCAAGAGCTGATGGGGCTAGATGTGAAGCAGTTTCGTCAGGTCATGGTTATTCCACAGGGTAAGTTTCGAGAACTATTAACGGCAAGCTCTAAAGAGCGTGAAGCGATTTTTGGCCAGTTGTTCCAAACTCAAATTTACACCACTATTGAGCGAGTGCTGTTTGAGCGAGCTGCGGGCATTCGAAAGGCGAAAGAAGAGTTCGATAACCAAATCAAAGGCGCTTTAGATGTCGCATCGGTGGAGTCGGAGTCACAGCTTTCACAAGCGCTCATTGAGTTAGCACCGCAGTTAGACCAAGCAGAAAGCGAACTGAAAAAAGCGGAAAGCCAGAGAAGCAAAGCGCAGCAAGAGCTAGACAATGCACTAGAACTAAGCAAAAAGTTTTCGGCCAAAGCAAAGCTTGAGCACGCGCAACTAAAACACCAACAAAGTAGTGAAGCTATTGAGTTGGTCAAGACCGAGCTCAATGCTCATAAGGCCGCTGTTGCTATTCAGTCGGAGTATGATAGCCAACTGCGTTTAACCAAAGAATCAGCGACATTGGCAGAGCGTTTGCAAACTGGGCAAGGCAAAATTGCAGCCGCGAAGCAAAACCAGTTACAGGCTCAGGCAGCGTATGACGAGGCGAAGAAAGCGAGTGATAATGCTGAGCCATTAAAGCAGGAGCGTTTTGAGTTAAACGCTCTAATTGAGCGCCTAAAAGAGCTCGATAGTAAGAAAGTTGAGCTACAACAGGCAAATCAAAAGCTCAGTAGCATTATTGCATCTCAATCCACACTTGCTGAACAGATCCAAGCGATGACACAACAAGAAGAGTCGCTGCATGCTGCTTTCGTCGATGCTGAAAAACAGAAGTCGCAGCTTAGCGAACTCACTTTGTCATTGGATCTTGAGACCAAGAAACAGCAGGCGCTGCACGCAATAACTCAGATAGATGCGCAGCTTGAAAGTAAACACAAACAGCGAACTGAGCTAACTAACACAATTGCCTCAAAAGAGTTAGTCGCAAACAAGGCGCGCCAAACGCGTACTGAAGCAGAAATTGCTTGGCACAGCGGGCAAGCCGCTTTACTTGCAGCCTCGTTAGAACAAGATACGCCGTGCCCGGTGTGCGGTAGCGTAGATCATCCGAATGTGGCTACGTTCTCTGGTGATGCGGTGACACTTGAGCAGGTTAATAAGCTAAGAGAAATAGAAACCACAGCAAAAGATGAGCTTACTCGTTATCAACAGTTATTCGCTGAGTTGGAAAGTCAAATCGCTACACTGATTGCGCGTAAGCAAGAGTGGATAGATTCCTTAGATGTCGATCATCAGCAGGATCTCGGTGAGTTCGCTCAAGATGTGCAGCGGACGATTGCGGATCTATCTGCCCGCATTACTGGCCTGAAAACGTTGAACATTGAGTCATTGCAAACGCAATATCAGAAAGCGACGGCAAAACGTGTTGAACTTTCGCAACAGCTCGAGCAAACAACCGTTCAAGTGAATGAGTTCACGAGCCAAGTCCAGCAACTGAGTGGTGTCGTTAGCTCGCTAGAATCCGGTAATAATACGGGGTATGCGACAGCACAAGCGGTGCTAGAGCGCCAACAAACGATAGAAACACAACTTGCTCAATTAGCCGCTTCGCTAGAGCAGGCGACGCATGCACTGAAGCTGGCGAGTGAAACGCTCGCGAAGTTTGAATCTCATCTTGAGACTTTGCAAAAACAGTTCGAAGAGTTAGAGCTAGCTCGTGAGAGCGCGTCAGCGATATGGAAGGTGGCACTAGGCAACAGTGCATTTGAGTCCGAGCAAGTGTTCTTGAATGCTAAGCTTAGCTCAGAACGTGCGGAGAAAATAGCGCAACAAATCGAACATTATCAGCATGAAGGTATCCGACTCTCAGAGCAGTTAAACCTACTGACAGAGCAGCTCAGCGAGCAATCAATGCCAGCAATAGAGCAAGTCACCGAGAATAAACAGCAAGCCGATGTAGCCTACCAAGCCGTGCTCAAGCAGTATCAAGTTTATCAGTCACAGCAAAACAGCTTACAGCAAGTGCGCAAACGAATTGAAACCCTGAGAGCACAAAATGAAGAGCTCGATAAACAGTATCAAGTCGTCGGTACTCTGAGTGACGTTGCCAATGGACGAACCGGCAATAAAATCAGTCTTCACCGTTTTGTGCTTGGCGTTTTGCTCGATGATGTTCTGATCCAAGCGTCGCAACGACTAAGACTAATGAGTAAAGGGCGTTACGACTTAAAACGCAAAGAATCGCGTTCTAAAGGTAATGCAGGCTCTGGCCTTGACCTGATTGTCGAAGATGCTTATACCGGAAAATGGCGCGATGTAGCAACGCTCTCTGGTGGCGAATCATTCATGGCTGCCTTATCCCTTGCGCTCGGTCTGTCTGACGTTGTGCAGTCCTACAGCGGTGGTATAAGACTTGATACTCTGTTTATTGACGAAGGCTTCGGTAGCCTCGACCCCGAATCTCTTGACCTAGCGGTACAAACGCTGGTTGAGCTTCAACAATCAGGCCGTACGATTGGGATTATTTCCCACGTGTCTGAGTTAAAAGAACAAATGCCGCTTCGACTCGATGTACATGCATCTCGCGTCGGTAGCACGGTTAGTTTGGTCAACTAGGAGAAGCAACATAATGCGCGACCAAATCACCTTTTTTGAACGCTTTGAAGCCGATATCATGGCGGGTAAAAAGACCATCACGATTCGCGATAAGTCAGAGATTGATTTCGAACTCGGCCGCACTATCCCTGTCGCCACATTCGAAGATGGACGAGTATTCGGTAACTTGAATATTCGCTCCATTACACCAATTTCATACGATGACATAAACGCAAAACATGCTGAACAGGAGAATATGACTATCCCACAATTACGAGAGGTAATCAGTGAGATTTATCCGGGCGAGGATGAGTTGTATGTGATTGAGTTTGTGGTGGTATAGCACATCAAAGAAAACTCCCCGATGGCGCAACGCTGCGGGGAGTTCGATGTAGGTTGGACTCTTCCTACCCAGATTTCTACGTCTGATTACCCAAATAACAATCGTTGACACGCTAACAGCGATTTAGGCAGTGATAGTTTCAGTTCCCATGTCCTTGGGATATCTTGTTCAGTTCCTTGATAACACGCGGCTAGTGTCGCACCGAGCAGTATCGCGCGGCCGCAGTTGTCTCCACCACACAGTATATTTTCGCGAATAGTGGCTTCATAGCTAGTGGCATTAAGTAGCAAATGAACAGTCACTGGAAATGATGCTTCTAAACCGCAGTGCATGCCTAGCTCTGTAGCCACCTCACTCGAGGGTTTTAAAACCCGCTCTTCGGCGAGCTTAATCGCTTCGTCTGTTAGATCTGATAGGCCTTTAGCACTATGCACGCACTCTATTGGCGTTTTACCTGATAATGCGGCTTTCAGAATAGCCGTAGAGGCGAGAGCATAAGCGACTGCTGTATCATTATTGTTGGTGACGCGCACCGCTGACTCAACAAGTTGGTTGAGGTTTTTATCTTTATGATGGACAGCCAACAGTGGTGGCAGTTTAGAAACCGCAGGGTTTTGTTTATCGTCTGCTCCCAGATTCGACAATGGCTTATCTTCAGCTTCAAGTGCATGAGCGTTAAGCAGAGTGAGTTTGGTCGGCTTATCTATGTAACCACGCCATTTACCTCCCATATCAAACCATTCTCGAAAGGCTTGAATGTATTGCGCTTCACCGTATTGCCCATGCTTGGCGATGGCATCCAGCATCGAAATCATCTGAGCACCGTATTGTGAATAGTCGCCGGGCTTTTTACCTTCGTGAGCGTAATACCCTTTATCTATGTAGTCTTTAGCGTTTGGCGCATGGAACTCTGGGGTACCATTTGAGAGGGTTTTGATGGCGACTTGGTCATACAACCAATGAAAGCCCATAGAGGCCGCATCGGCGACAAGGGCGCCAATCACGGAATTTAATGCTCGATTCTTTTCACTATTCATCTCGTGTCCATACATCACAGAAGTCATCCTTTAGTCTGTTATTGTAGGCGCTTTGGGGTAGACTTTTTTGGGGCTAACGCAAATTTCTGCGCTAAGGCCATAGTGTTCGAATAAGGCTGCTAGCCTCACGAGATTTATTCAGTACGGAACTTATGTGAAAGGAAGAGCGATGAAAGACGAGACTTTATCAATACATCACGGCTACGAGACGGATCCAACCACCAAATCGGTAGCAACCCCTATTTATCAAACAGTGGCGTATGAGTTTGATAGTGCCCAGCATGGTGCTGACCTCTTTAACCTTGAAGTTCCGGGCAATATCTACACCCGTATCATGAACCCGACCAACGACGTACTTGAACAAAGAATGGCGGCTCTAGAAGGCGGTATTGCGGGGCTTGTCGTGAGCGCGGGTAGTGCGGCCATCAACTACGCTATTTTGACGCTGGCGGAAGCGGGAGACAATATTGTATCCACGCCTCAGCTCTATGGTGGAACCTACACTCTGTTCGCACACATGTTGCCAAAGCAGGGGATTCAGGTGAAGTTTGCGAAAGATGATAGCCCTGAGTCGATTGCTGAGCTTATTGATGAGAATACCAAAGCGGTCTATTGTGAATCGATTGGCAACCCAGCAGGTAATATCGTTGATATCGAGGGTATCTCGACACTGGCACATCAAGCGGGTGTGCCTGTTATTGTTGATAATACGGTTGCGACGCCGGTACTGTGTAAACCGATCGAGTTTGGTGCAGATATCGTTGTCCACTCGTTAACTAAGTATGTTGGCGGCCATGGTACCTCCTTGGGAGGCATCATTATTGATTCTGGTAAATTCCCTTGGGAGAAACATAAAGATCGCTTTCCTGTATTCAATCAGCCTGAGCCTTCGTATCATGGCGTTGTTTATACTGAAGCATTTGGTCCAGCGGCTTTTATCGGCCGTGCTCGTACGGTGCCACTTCGTAACACCGGCTCTGCATTGTCACCGATGAACGCGTTTATGCTACTTCAGGGTCTAGAGACCTTATCGCTTCGAATGGAGCGTCACACAGAAAATGCCATCAAGGTCGCCGAGTTTTTGCAAAATCATGAGAAGGTGAGCTGGGTATCTTACGCTGGTTTAGAAAGCTCGCCACACTATAAACTGGCGGCAAAATATATGAAGGGAAAACCTTCCGCAATTTTGTCATTTGGTCTAAAAGATGGCTACGAAGCGGGCGTTCGTTTTTATGATGCCTTGGCAATCTTTAAACGTTTGGTCAACATTGGGGATGCTAAATCACTTGCTTGTCATCCGGCGTCGACAACTCACCGTCAAATGAGTGAAACTGAGCAGCGTGAAGCTGGAGTGAGGCCTGAGATGATTCGCTTGTCTGTGGGTATTGAACATATTGATGACATTCTTGCCGACCTCGAACAAGCTTTGAAAGCATAAGTTTGTTCAATAAAAAATCGGGCCTTTAGTTTGGCCCGATTTTTAGTTAAGTCTTGCTATGACTTATTGTGTCTTTTCTACCATTTCTTCAACAGTGTACTCAAACTCTGGAACCGTGATTTCAACGCGGCGGTTTTGCGCACGGCCTTCTTTAGTAGAGTTGTCCGCAATTGGGTTCGCTTCACCCATACCGCTTACAGACATTCTCGAACGGTCGATACCCTGAGACTCTAGATAAGCTGCAATAGACTCTGCGCGTTCTTCAGAAATGCGTTGGTTTACTTCTTCAGGACCTGAAGAATCGGTGTAACCGACAATGGTAACTGTCGCTTCTGGGTGCTCATTCATTAGCGCGATGAGAGGATCAAAGTCAGACTTCTTACTCTCTTCTAGCTCTGAGCTATTGAAGGCGAACGTTTCTTGACCTTGAACTTGCTCGAAGGTCTTGGTCAAAATGACCGCTTCAACAACAGGTGGTTGCTCTTCCACCGGAGCTTGTGTTGCCGCCGCTGCTGCCGCTGCTGCGGCCGCTGCATTACCAAATGAGTAAGACACGCCTAGCCAGAAAGTATCGACATCTGTGTCAAACCAACCATCTTTGACACCATTGATTCGTTGATACTCAAGACGGCCAGACCATGCTGTAGCGAAGTCATACTCAACACCTACACCGCCCATAAGTGCAGTATTCGTGCGGTCGCCATAAGTTGTGTATGCACCACCAATCTTACCAAATACAGCCCAGTCATCGGTAAATGGATAAGAGAACTTAGGTGCTAAAGTGAATGCACTCATGTTTGCATCTTGGCGATAACCTGTAGACCCGTCGATGAACGACGTTTCGTAGCTACCTAGCCAGTCATAAGCAAACTCAAGTGCGATATAGTCATTCCAATCGTATCCGCCAAAGAAACCTGCACTAAAACCACTATCTGTACAAGGTGCTCCGGAGATGTTACAAGCGTCGGAGAGTTGCGAACCCCCTAAACGAGCGCCTATATATGTACCTTCGTCGGCGAAGACGGGTGCTGTTGCCGTCAGTGCGCCTAATATTGATGCTGCTACCACTGTTTTTCTCATAATGACGTCCTTTTAATCGTTAACGATGCGATTAGATACATCACCAGTAAAAATAGGTTAGCTTTTGTGTATTTTCAAAAATAAACAGATAAGTTTCATATTGTTGCAGCCCAAAGCGCGTCTACAGACCGTTTTCGCCGGCTACTTGACAGAAACCCCTGAATTTTGAGTGTAAGAGAGGGGCTTGTAGCGACGGAGTATGGGATCGATTATCGATATCAGCCATTGTATCTTGTGCTCATTCTTACGAGAGGCTTTGGTGAGTATCGCTAAGTCGAGTTGTACAGGGGCTTTTTCTGGAACTTCAGTGGTTTGATAACGTATGGTGTAACATTCATCCAGCAGTTGTGTCATTAGAGCGTGGTTATCGACGAAAATGGTCGCCTCGGCATCACTTTTCAGTAGTTTGTAGAGGTCGATATGCTCATTGAGATCCGGGATAAGGTATTTCACATACTCACCATCGTTATTGCCAAACAGCTGACCAGTGCCAGTATGTATGTACTTTTGGTAGATTGATTGTGGCTTATCCGTTAATGCATGGACGGCTACGTCCACTTCTTCAGTCAATAACAAGGATTCAGAGAGCTTGGTCCATTGTCTGATCTCTATAGGCGCTTTCGTATGCTCACGAATAGCTTGAATGATTTCTTTACCGCAGGAAATCAGATAGGGCTCAATTAAATGCAGCGTAATTTTATCTACTGCGGAAGGAGAGAAGTGATCAGGGGCCAGTGCCTCACTAATCTGATTGAGAGCGTGTTTGATCTTAGGTTCAATCGTTATTGCATAGCTAGTGGGTGTTAACCCTTGTGCATTACGAATGAAAAGTGGGTCATCAAGCTCATCACGAAGCTGCGCCAAAACTTTCGATACGTAGGATTGAGAACGACCCAATGCTAGGCCTGCTTTGGAGGTTGAGCCTGCTTCCATTAAGGCCAAAAAAACACGTAGGGCATTGAGGTCGTTCATATGAGTTCACACCAGTGAAATTTGGACATAGCTAAAAAGTAAACGAAATAGCTCGATTTCTCAATACCTTGTATCTATTTACTGACTTAATGATTAGTTGAGAACAACATAGCCACGATTCGTCATACAGTTTTTGATGACGGTTTGTTGGTCTTGTTTGTACTGCTCTTCATTGTCTCGATTCGCGCGACCGCGACCAAGAACCCCTGCGGCAAGACCGACAGCTGCACCTTTTTTAGCGCCTTCTGTACCTGAACCACCTGCGATAGCAACACCCGCGGAACCTAGCGCTGCGCCTTTAGCCGCGCCACTAATCGCACCACCTGATGCTTGCTGTTTTTGCACTTGGCTAGCGGCTTCTTGACATTTGTGCAAATCGTAGACGTAGTCCTTTTCATCCACACCTTCCATATCAACAATGATGTTCGCGAAGCTTGGTAAAGATACGAACAGGGTTAGCGCTAAGGTATAGATTGTTTTATTCATATTCGTGCTCCAATTGGTTAGAGCGCCATGTTAAACCATTGAAATGTCGAGTTTGGAATATCCTTTATTACCAGCAGAATTTTGCTGTTTTAGTCGGTTGTTGCTGGTCTTGACAGGTCCGATTTAATGCGCATTTACAGTGTGAATTAGAGTTGAAAAGGCATCAAAAAGAAAAAGGTAATGGTCTACGGTGCACGTTTATAAAACTTGATTTTAATCAATTGAATGCGTAAATATTTTGTTTCTGATATGTGATGTTGAATCTATCAGTAACAGTTAATGGTATTGAAAATACGTAGCTTACAGCTGTTTATGGCTTTTAACATTCCTTTTTGTCATTAAGTCTATCGAGTTTTTGCATTATATTATTTTAAATGTGTTGAATATTATTTGTATGCCAAAGGGAATATCAAAATCAATAAATAAATAATAAAGGCATGAAAATTATTATAATTAGAACTGTTTCGTGTGTGCTTGCTATATATATTAATAAATACACAAAAGGAAGTCGTATGAACAAAATAATGATAGCGTCAGTTGTTGTGTTGGCGTCGTGCAGCGTGCACGCTTCTCGTGAAAGTAGTGAACCCATTAAAGTGATCGAGCCTGCTGTAGGCCTTGATACTGCAAAGGTTGAGCTAGGAAAGTTGAACCAAGACTCTCCGCATCAAATACCATATCTTGTAACTCTTGCCACAATGTCGCGACGGGTGGCGTTGATAATTTGCCTGCCTCAATTGGCCATCAATGGGCGGTGGGTGGAATTAACTCTCCAACGGTACTAAATTCAGATTTGAATTTTGTTCAATTTTGGAATGGTCGCGCGAAAGATTTACAAGAGCAAGCCGCAGGGCCAATTGAGAATCCGATTGAAATGGCATTTTCTCATGAGTTGGCGATTGGAACATTAAAGTCGATTCCACAATATCAACAATGGTTTAAAGAGGCTTACGGTAAAGAGGAATTTACCATTACAGAAGTCACTGATGCGATTGCAACATTTGAAAAAACACTTCGCACTCCTAACTCTAAATTTGACCAGTGGTTGAAAGGTGATGACGCAGCATTGACTGCCGAGCAAGTGGAAGGTTACGCCTTGTTTAAACAGAAAGGGTGTACAGCTTGTCACAGCGGTCCTTTGGCTGGGGGGCAGATGTATCAGAAAATGGGGCTAGTTAAGGAGTTCAAGACTGACAACCCTGATATTGGCCGTAAGGCAATAACAGGCAACGATTTTGATAAGTATGTGTTTAAGGTGCCAACCCTTCGCAACATTGAACTGACTTATCCGTACTTCCATGGTGGCTCTGAGTGGGACTTACAAAAGGCGGTGGAAACGATGGCTGAGATTCAGCTAGGTCAAACGTTGACTCCGCAAGAGTCCAAGAAGATCACTGCCTTCCTTACTTCTTTGACCGGTGAGCAACCAAAAGTGACATTGCCTCATCTTCCACCATCGACACACGGTACGGCTCGTCCGCAGATCTAGCAAATTTATATTTGTTTACTCATTGCAAAGCCCCCACAAGGGGCTTTGGTGGTTCTAATTGATGCTTCTTTTTGTGACATAGGTATAATGCCCAGTTCAGCGTAATGACAACTAATATCAATAAGGAATTCAGTTTGAATTTATTCGTCAGAGACCTCACCGTTATCGATTCTTCTTACCTATGCGAACAGCGTGGAATGGTAGGAGAGAGTTGGATTGTGGATGTAGTATTGTCCGGTGAACTCAATGAGATGAGCATGGTGCTCGACTTTGGCAAAGTAAAGAAACAGATCAAACACTTAATTGATGAGTATGTTGACCATCGCTTACTAGTTCCTATGAAAAGCGGCGCTGTACGCTACCAAGCTTCAAAACCCGGCTACGCCAAATTAGATTTCCTAAGGGGTGAACGAAGCATGCATCTCCATAGCCCGGATCAAGCATTTTGCTTGATTGATACTGACGAGATAACTATAGAGTCGGTTACGAACTATATCTATGAGATCTTAAAAGGCAACTTACCTGAAAATGTACAAGGGCTTGAGATTACACTGCGCCACGAAGTGATCAATGGTGCGTTTTATCATTACACCCATGGCCTTAAAAAACACGATGGCAACTGTCAGCGTATTGCACATGGTCATCGCTCTCCGATCGAGCTTGTGGTCAACGGGCAGCGAGATGTGGACCGTGAAGCCGCGTTTGCTGAGCGCTGGCAAGATATCTATCTTGGTTCGTTAGAAGACAAGGTCAGTCTAGCAGACCTTAGTTTAAGTGATAATGCGACGGGTATTACTGACGATACGCACTACGGCTTTCGCTATTCAGCACCACAAGGTGAGTTTGAGCTTGCTATTTCAAAGCTAGAGACTGAAATCCTTGATACCGATACAACCGTTGAGCTTTTAGCGAACTATGTTGCGGATGAGGTGAGCAAAACCTTGGCGGAAAATCAAACATTGCAGGTGATTGCCTACGAAGGTGTTGGCAAAGGTGCCATGGCATTTCGCTCTTAAAGAGTGACTTTCTTCTCTCAAAAAACGCCCTTAAATGGGCGTTTTTGTATTTTCAATCTAATCTTGATGTATCGTGCGTATAACGGAGTTGAGTTTATCTGCGTTCGACATGGAGAGAAAAGTGTTCAGGAAATCAAGACTATGGCTGATGGGATTGCTGTTGGTAATCACCGGATGCACAACAAAATTTCTTTATAGTAACCTTGATTGGTTACTGGTTGAATATATTGATGATTACGTCACGCTTAGTGACGGCCAGGAAGACATCCTAAGTGAGCGAATCTTGGTCCTTGGACAATGGCACAAAGAGAACGAGCTTCCTCAATACGTAGAACAATTGGATGCGATTCGCGCGAAAGATCCAAAGCAGGTTGATAGCGCTTATGTGCTGCAGCAAATGAATGATGTGAGAGCGCATACTAAAAGACTTGTAGAGCAAGTCACCCCAGATCTTTATGCGCTAACGCAGCAAATGAGTGATGAGCAAGTTAAAGAGCTTATCGAAAATTTTGAAGAGAAGAATCGTGACTTTGTAAAAAAATACCAAGATATGAATGACGATGACGTTCGACAAATTTATCAAGAGCGCATTGAAGAAAATTTTGAACGTTGGTTCGGGACGGTCACTGATGAGCAAAAAGGTTTTGCAAAAGAATGGGCGTCTAACATGCAAGTGACAGTGTTCGACTGGCAAGAGCACCGCAGGCAGATGAACTACTACATGCGACAGCTTCTTAATCGACGCAATGATCTCGCTTATTATCAGCCAGAGTTTCAACGCTTTCTCAATGACTCAGACAGCTACTACTCATCAGAGCTTCAAGCGAAAATCGATCACAATCAACAGCTCGCTGGCAAGTACATCGCTCTCGCTATCAACAGCATTAATGCCAAACAGCAGGCGCATTTGGCCTCAGAGATTGATGACTGGCGTGATATCGCAAAAGACTTAATGACCTCAATGACATTAGACCATAGTCCAAGAGAAATTCTCGCACTTACCGCGTACACTAAACGGGTAGTAATATAAGGAGTGAGTACCCCTATGATGGAGTTAGGACTATTCTGGACAGAAAAAGCACTATTGGTCGTTGGTGCGTTGTTTATTTTGACCGGCATTGTGCAATACGGACGCCGCAGCCACGATTGGAAAGGCGTGGTGACCATGTTTTATAAACGCGTACCAATGAGTGTTGCTGAATACAAGCGTTACAGGCTCGGAGTGGCGTTGATCATCTTTGCTATCGTCCTTCGCTTTGCTCTTCATATTTTCTGGCCACAATACTAGCTAAGTCATACTGCGTGATGTGTAGCGAGCGTTTCTAATTTGGCTTTCACTCACTCTAGTTCACAGTTATAGCGCGGACTCTCTGTTACGCTTGTTGAGGCAAGCATAGAAAAGGGACGCGTTATGATTCCAACATCCTCATGTTATCCATCTCTTCCTGAGACACTCTATACCTCTGTTCAAGTTCGTGAAGGCGAAGTGCTTGCTGCACGGGCATGTCATGTTGACATGTATTCCCTGATGTTGCGCGCAGGCCAAGCTGTGTTTGATGAGCTAATTCTTCGATACCCAAACGTTAACCATATCCTGGTTTGCTGCGGTAAAGGCAATAATGGTGGAGATGGTTATGTTGTTGGCAAGCTTGCTCTTGAGCGTGATCTTGTTGTGACCCTTTGGCAGGTGGGCTCTTCACAGGAGTTGATAGGTGATGCTGCTACTGCACGTGATGCATTCGTTAAAGCGGGTGGGGCAATTAGTGCCCCGGAAAATACGGTTTTGAGTTCGGTAGATGTGATTGTTGATGGACTGCTAGGGACTGGGATTAAAGGCGAAGTTAGACCTTACTTTGCTCACCTTATCGAACGTCTTAATCAGGCCAAAGCGCCAATAGTCGCGATAGACACACCAAGTGGTCTAAATACGGATACCGGCGCTGTAGCGGGCACCGCGATTGTGGCTGACCACACGGTCACTTTTATTGGTGTGAAACAAGGATTAGTGACAGGGAGGGCAAGAGCTCACACTGGTATATTGAGTTTTGCAGGTCTTGGTGTCGATGAAGTATTTACAAAGCAAAGCACAGAAAACGCGCTACTCGCGCAGTCGTCTTGGCTTGAGTTATTGAAAGCAAGATCGCGTGATACTCACAAGGGAAGGCAAGGTAGTGTGCTTGTTGCTGGGGGAAATGATGGAATGAGCGGCGCAGCCTATCTCGCTTCTTGCGCGGCTTTAAAATCAGGAGCGGGGTTAGCCGCGACCTATGTGCATCCCGAAAGTTGTTTAGCGATTCGTGCTTTGCTTCCTGAGGCCATGGTTAGTGGTAATGAAGTTGATTCTGTTTTGCTAGAGCAGCGTTCGCAGTGGGCAAGCGCACTATGTATAGGTCCGGGCCTTGGAAGAGATCATTGGGGAAGGAGTCTTTATAATTCCGCCATACAATTTAGTACCAAGTTCAATAAGCCAATGGTTGTTGATGCCGATGGTCTTTATTGGTTAAGCCTTGCCCCTGAACATATAGACAATCGAGTATTAACGCCACACCCAGGGGAAGCCGCAAGACTATTAGGTGTCACAAACGCTCAGATTGAAGACGATCGTTTTTCAGCTGCACGTCACTTGCACCAAAAGTTTGGTGGTGTGGTTGTACTTAAAGGTGCTGGAACCATTATTTGTGATAGTTCAACGACCGTTGTTTGCCATGCTGGTAATCCGGGAATGGCGACGGGAGGGATGGGGGATGTGCTGGCGGGTGTCATCGCTTCATTCTTGGCTCAGGGCTACCCTATTTTTAAAGCTGCAGTTCTTGGAACACTCGTTCATAGCTGCGCAGCGGATAGAAATGCGCAGATGAAAGGGGAAGTAGGCATGATGGCTTCTGATGTACTTAATGATATTCGTTATGTATGTAGTGCAAAAAAGTGCTGGGATTGAGCAATTAAACAAAATTTTTTCAAAAAAACGATCTTTTTGAAGAAGCTTTGAGTGATTTTTGAGCGCTAAAATGACAGGTTTTTGCTTAGATTTGTGCTGAACGATGAGATTATCATCAATAGATAAACGTTTGCTTGGGAAAATTTGAGTAGAAATATGTTTGGTGTTTTTTATTAAGTGTTTGATTTTAATGTAATTTTAAGGTTGATTTGATAGGGGTGAGAGATTTTGCTTCGGGCGAATTTGTAGCTTTTCGGAATAGTACCACAAAAAAAATTGTAATATCAGTCTTGCGAGAAAGTTTTCGCGACCTATAATGCTGAAAACCGGAGCGTCTGCCAACGCTCCGGTTTTTTTGTGTCCGAAGAAAGGTGCACCGTCTGCCAACGGTAAGCCAACGCATCATGTTTAGACATATGCCCACTGGAACATGTACTAATAAATCGAGGAATTTTTACAATGCGTATCGAACAAGAACTTAAGTTAGGCTTTAAAGATGTACTGTTTCGCCCTAAGCGTTCAACACTGAAAAGTCGTTCTCAAGTAAATTTAACGCGCGATTTTACATTCAAGCACAGTGGTCGTCAATGGTCTGGTACACCAGTTATCGCTGCAAATATGGATTCAGTGGGTAGTTTTGAAATGGCAACGGCTCTTGCGCAACACGGCGTAATGACAGCTATGCACAAACACTACACTGTTGAGCAGTGGGCAGAGTTCGTAAAAGGCGCTTCTAAAGAGACGCTAAACAAAGTATTCGTATCAACAGGTACGTCTGAGCGTGATTTCGAGAAAACTAAAGAAATCCTGGCGCTTAGCGAAGATCTCGAGTTCATCTGTATCGACATCGCAAACGGTTACTCAGAGCACCTTGTTGAGTACGTGCAAAAAGTTCGTGCTGAGTTCCCTAACAAGACTATCTCTGCAGGTAACGTTGTAACTGGCGACATGTGTGAAGAGCTAATCCTAGCGGGTGCTGACATCGTTAAAGTTGGTATCGGCCCAGGTTCTGTATGTACTACACGTGTAAAAACAGGTGTTGGTTACCCACAGCTTTCTGCAATCATTGAATGTGCAGACGCAGCACACGGCCTTGGCGGCATGATCATCGGTGATGGCGGCTGTGCATGTGCGGGTGACGTTGCTAAAGCATTCGGTGGCGGCGCAGATTTCGTAATGCTTGGCGGTATGCTAGCAGGCCATGAGCAATCTGGTGGCGAAGTGATTGAAAAAGATGGCGAGAAATTCATGAAGTTCTACGGCATGTCTTCTCAGTCAGCAATGGACAAGCACTCTGGTGGTGTTGCTCAATACCGCGCAGCAGAAGGTAAGACCGTGTTACTGCCGTTCCGTGGTGACGTAAACGACACTATCTCAGATATCCTTGGCGGTGTGCGTTCAACTTGTACATATGTTGGTGCAGCTAAGCTTAAAGAGCTAACTAAGCGTACTACGTTCATCCGTGTACAAGAGCAAGAGAACAATGTATTCGGTAAAGAGTAAATAGCCGCCATTGGCTAACAATTGTAAAAACAACTAAACGTTGAAATTACGAAACCATACGTTGAAATAAAAACAACCATACCTTGAAATAGCTTATTTAGTGTACAACACTTAGGTAAGTTTACTACAGGTATGGTTGTTTATTATGAAAAAACGGATTCTTACAAACTCGTCAGTTAAAAACATATCACGCTTTGTCAGCCTTAAAACTGACTCCATTCATACAGTCGAATCCGACTTAGAGTTTGATGCCTGTTTTCACTTTGAATTTTCGGCAAAAATTTTGACTTTTGAAGCTCAACCCATGGGCTTCGAGTATCGTCTCGATGGTAAGCGACGTAGGTATACTCCTGATTTTTTAGTAACTTACAATGACAATTATCAACCATTTTATGAGATTAAACCAAAGCATATTGCGGAAACCGAAGAATTCAAAGAAACCTTTTTCGCACAAAGAGAACAGGCCCTAAGTATGGGCAATGATCTAAAAGTTCTAACTGAGGACGATATTCAAATATATCCATTGCTCGATAACTTGGAGATCATCCACCGCTATGCTTGCGATGACCGTCTTAATTCGCTCCAGCACCAGATACTGAGCTTGTTCAGGAAGTATGGAGAACTACGAATAGAGCAAATTGTTAAATACTCTTCAGTTCATTCTTCTAGATCATTACCAGCTCTTTACGACCTGATTGCCAGACAACTTTTGAAAATCGACATGCATCAGCGGATTGACTGGCAAACTCCGATTTGGAGCTCATAGATATGAGTGATGAAGACACGGAACGATTTGGTGAGCTGTTTCCACGCTCTCGCTCTGGCATTGCATCTAAGCCGAAGGAAACGTTATCGCTTCCTCTTTGGAAAGACATCGACTTAGTCTTCAAGGATGTTTTTGGTGTAAGTGAAGAGCGTAGAGATGAAGCTATACATAGGTACAACGTTCTAGAATTTCTTATTGAGAGGTATGGAAAAAATTTCTCTAAAAAAGAAATTGATGACGCATTCCCAACTTTAAAAGAAAAGTTCGGTTCAACTACGCCTTCGGCTAGCAGCATTTACCGATATTGGAGAACTTTTAAGACATCGGACTTTCAGCTGTCATCACTTATACCCAAAGTCACAGCTGGAAACACGGAAAAAAACGTGCCGGAAGAACTTGAGCCGTTAATTCAAGAAGCAATACAAGATTATTTTTCAGCTGAAGAACAAACAGCTGCTTCTGCATATCTCACACTTGAAACCAAAGTTTTTAGGTATAACGAAACTAATGATACTAAGTACAGTTTGTTTTCAATACAATCATTTAGAAACAGGCTGAAAAAGCACACTGAGTACGAAAAAATTGTGCTTCGGAAGGGAAAAAGTGCGGCTGATGCGACCTTTAGGAAAGTGGGGCAAAGACCCGCAACAACAAGAGCACTGGAACGAGTAGAGGCAGATCATACCAGACTTGATCTATTTGTTATTGATGAGCGCTATGGTATACCGTTAGGACGGCCTTGGCTTACACTTTTATACGACACTCATACAAAGAGCATAATAGGCTTCTACCTAGGATTCGAGCCACCGAGCTACCTTTCAGTCTCATTAGCCCTTGAAAACTCTATTTTACCGAAAGATTACGTCAAAGAATTATATCCCTCGGTAGAAGGGGTTTGGCCTTGTTATGGTCTCCCAGAGTATTTAATAGTCGACAATGGTGCTGAGTTTAACAGTCATGATTTCAAAATCGCGTGCAAAGAGCTGAAAATCAAGGTGAAGAAAAATCCAACTAAAAAGCCTTGGCTTAAGGGCTCAGTAGAGCGTTACTTTCGCACAATCAATAATCGACTATTGTCTCGGATACCTGGAAAGAGTTTTACTAACATATTCGAAAGGAAAGACTACGACCCGCTTAAAAATGCCGTAATCGACAGTTTACTTCTTCAAGAAATGATTCATATTTGGATTGTTGATATGTATCAAAATGGGAAGAATGGTCTTGAAAACAACATCCCGAATCTGAGTTGGGTTGATGCTGTCAATTCTTCAGTGCCCCCACGTCCTTTCAAAGGCTCCAGAGAGGAACTGAAGTTTAACTTGGGGAAAAACCGCGAGGTAGCTCTCAATATAAATGGGGTTAGGCTTGGTACAACTGTACGCTACTCTAGTGATCGTCTAGCAAAATATTTTGGAGAAGCAACTTGTAAAGACATGAAAGGCGTACGAGTAAGAATCAAGTATGATCCTAGCTGTCTTGGTAGGGTGTATGTACTTGATGAAAAGAAAGAAGAGTTTTTTGCTGTAGAGGCAATTGATGCTGACTACGCCTATTCTGTTTCTGAGTGGTTACACAAGACCTGTTGTAACTATGCAAGACGATATATTCGAAAGAACTATAACCACAGAGATGTCGTTGAGGCTTGGCGAAAAATACTCGAAATCATTGATGAGGCATTTGATAAAACTGGTCAGAACCAGAAGCGAAACTCATTAGGTACCATAACTACATCTCGGGTGCAGCGGGTGAAAGAGCACACTGAAAGAGCATCTTCCGTAGCGAAAACACAACAGCGAGATAAAAGCATCAAGTCGGAACTCGATGATGAGTTCGATTGGGATATTGAAGTCAATACTAAGGGTTGGTCAATAGAGTGAATTGTTATCGAGGTAATTGACATGGAATGTCAAAAAGTTGAAATAACTGCTGATAAAGTCAAACAGATCTTTATTCAAAACCCTCAAATTACCGACATCATTGACGATATTTCAGATTGTCGAGAGTTCAGTGACGGTATCCATGAGCCAGACTGTATGATTGTCGTAGGGGATACGGGCGCCGGTAAAACAACGATAATTGATAAATACTTAGCTAAAAACCCTCGATCTGAGACAAACGACGGCTCTATCATACCGATTTTGTCTACATCACTTCCTCCTAATGCCACCCCAATAACCGCTTCTGAACAATTTTTATCTGATCTAGGAGACCCGCTAGCTTTCTCAAGAGGAAATGATCCAGTCAAAATTGCGAAAGAAATGAGTGACTTAATGAAATTGTGTGGAGTGGAGTTAATCATTATTGATGAATTTCAACACATGATCGACAGGAAGAACAAGCAAATCTTACATAGCGCAGCTGATTGGCTGAAAATGCTCATCGTTCGTTCGAAGATTCCGGTAGTGCTGTTTGGTATGCCATACTCTGTGTTGATTTTGGAAGCAAATAACCAACTTGCAGGGCGTTTTGAGTTGCAACATACACTTGAGCCTTTTCGATTGAATAACAAAGAAAATCGCATCTTGTATAAGACTTTTCTAGCAATGCTTGATGAGGCTCTTCCATTTCATGAATCTTCAGATCTTGCAGCTCCAGATATGATGAAACGTATATATGCTTTCTCTCAGGGTAATTTGCGACGCATAAGAAAGTTAATTAATAGGTCGAGCCGTCTAGCATTACGAGATAACTCAGATAAGATTTTGCTCAAGCACTTTGCGAAAGCTGCACCAAAAGTAAGCAGGGCTGCATGCGAGAAACAAAATCCTTTTCGGGTAAACGTAAATGAGTTAACGATTAAACAACCACCTAAGGACATCGGCTGGGAGAATTATCTTAGCCAGCAAGAAAAGGATATTTCCCCTAGAGATTTATTTTGAAATGCTTTGTTTCCTTACCTACCTGTCATCCGAGTCAGTGAAAAACTAGACTCACCTTAGTAGCATTTCTCCAGTGCACTTCCAGCACGGCTACACCCCCCGAAAAGCTTCAATGACTCTTTGATTGAATCTTGCCAGTTGAATACTTGATTCAAATGAATCGGTGTTTTTGCCATTAGGTGGCTCTGAGGCAGGCAAGTCATCACTCCAGTTAAATGAAATCTCTGCTATCGATGCTGGAAAAAGCTGAGCATCAAAAGCTTTCGTTTTGCTTGATTCATCCACGCGAGACGGTTGTGAGTCTGGACATTCGTATTTTAGATATAAACAGGTATCCGGAATGTCAGTCTCAATTTCTTCTGCACATCTAATCATGTTCGACTCGGCGAAGGTGTATAACCAAGCTTCCTGATTAGGTGACTTTGTGACACGGAGGATACGACCGAGCACTTGGCGAAAATAGAGCTCTGTTTTAATCTTAGTTAAGTAACAACAGACCTGCAGCCTAGGAATATCGGTCCCTTCGCTGACCATACCAACACTAACAATCCAGTTCTTGGAATGGGTCTCTTTGAACTCCTTTATTTTTTCATGAGAACTTGTATCTCTGTAGCTAACGACTACCGAAGATTGCGCGTAACTATTAGTTAAGATACTGGCTATTTTGTTAGCTTCTTGGATTGAAGACGCCACAATGAGTCCACCGGCGTTTGGGCTTTCTGCTTGAATACTAATGAGCCGGCTAACTGCTTCCCCGATTAGGTGAAGAAGCGCTTGTTGGTCTTTGAGTATTAGAGCATATGTTACATCGCCCTCATTTAACAGTTCATCGATGGTGTTATATGAACGTAGACCTTCGCTCTCGGTAACCTTTACTTCCAAGCAATCAATCAGGGCTATTTTCGGTTTACGACAAACGCCATCTTGAACTGCTTGAGCAAGCGAATACCGATAATCACATACGATTTTTCCTTCGGGGTCTGTGTAGGATGCTAACGTAATTGGTGTTTTATCAGAACGCCATGGTGTGCCAGTTAGTGCGAGAGTGAAAGTTGCAGCATGTTGTACGTCACTTAATAACTGGTAACCCCATGAGTTACTGTTGAGTTCATTATCTCCGCCACAATGATGGATTTCATCAAATATACAAAGCACTTTGTATTTTGAAAGGGTATCCCAAAAGCGTTTGGTCACGAACCGAAGCGATTGGTAAGTCATAGAGCAGCCTGTTTCACCGAGCGCGCCATTGAATGAACATTCTAGTAGTTGTGAAAAAGTTGATTTTATCCCATCTGCGACAGCCTTTGAGGGGGAAAAACACAGCACGAAGTCGATTTCCCTTGAGTCGAACATTTGTTTTGCTAAAGTCGCTGCCATAATTGTCTTACCTGCACCAGGTGTAGCCTGAGCAAGAAAGTGTGCGTGTCCACTTCTATACTTTGATAGGGCTAATGAAACGCACTCAGCTTGCCATTTTCTTAACACGACTTTTCCTCTTGTTGTGTTACAAGCTTTATGGCGTCTGTCCAGACATTTAGTTTCGCGACCAATGCAGCAGCGTTATTAACGGCATCTGTATGAGAAGGGAGTAAAAGGTTGTGGAGACTTTTTGAACGACTCATAAGTAGCTTATACTCATCAATTTCAGCAAGTGCGATTGTGAGGTTAGATTCGATGTCTTTTTTTTCATCTATCAGCATGGATTTGACTGAAGCACTATCAATTGGCCCGCCATTGTTAGACCGTTTTGTTGAAACACGCTTATCTTTCAAGATGAAATTCGCTTCCGCAAACATACAGGTTTTTTTGTATGTTTTATTGTGACGTAGACCTTGGCTCTTCAGGACCCCCTGTTTCTCGAGGTTTTCTAGTTGACGAGCCACATAAAGTCTTGCGGTATCTTTGTTGCTGTAATGCCCGGATTTCTCGGTAATTAGGTTTCTGATTTGCGTAACTCGAAACTCGCTCATCGACGGTAGTGAAATAATTTCGTAGATATCACGATTAACTCGAACTTTTTTGGTCATAATCTTCTGCTGTAACGAAAAGTGCGGATTATAGTCCGTGGTAATATTTGCATCAAGAGTCGATAGTCATTCATTTTAAGAGTTGAATGAAATGAATGACTTGGCGAAAGGTTTCGGCAATAATCTGCGTCTAATGAGGAAAAACAAATCCATTTCTCAGGATAAACTTGCGTTACTTGCGGATATCGACAGAAGTTACATTGGGAGAATTGAACGGGGAGAGGTCAACATCACACTCGAAAAAGCTTATCAGTTAGCGAGAGTGCTCGGGTGTGATGTTAGAGACCTTCTTCCTTAGTTAGCTACTTATTCAGCAGTAATTTGCTCTTGAACTCGAATGAAGGTGGTTCGTTTATTATCAGCTACTTTACAGTAGTTTTGAGGATTATAGTCCTCTTTTGGGGTTAAAACAAACAGCCGACTGGCTGTTTGGGAAGTAACAGTGTTGATGTTGTGAATGTACTCTACCTACTCGGCAGTTCACTCATTCGTTACCCTGAAACAGTCGGCATGGTCATTATCAGCTACCTACTCGGCAGTTCACTGTTACTGTTCTAAGAATAGCTCATTATTTTCAATTAATTAGATGCTAATAAGTACTTTTACCCTTTTTGTTGCGGTCGTGAAAAATATTCATAAAATCAGGAGGTTGTAACAGTCCTCAAAACAAGGGTTAGATTAAAGGTACAGGTTGTAAAGAGTGCTCTGAGTTTGATAAACCATAGCTACTGAAAACCGAGTCCCCCTCGTTGTGTTGTTCCGAGAACATTCTGACATTGAGTCGAAAGTTATTGTTTGTCTTACTGCTGAACTCTTCAAGTGAGTGGTAGTGTGACAATACGGTATGCTCTTTTTGAGTAAATGATGATGGGTCAAACAGCTCGCCTCTGGATTTAGCACGTTTCTCTAGACGTCTGATTTTTCTCTCTTGCCCAGCTGTTGTTAATTTATCTATAGATTGGCAGCGCTTAAACGAAACGTATCGACAACCTTCTGGCACAAGAACAGTCTTTGATATACTAAAATACTGCAGTTTTTCCATTTCGACGAAGTAGTGCTGCTTAAGTAGTAAATCGAGCTCCATTTTGTTTGTACTGATAAATGAAACCTTCTTCCCAACCGTTTCATCACACCAAAGTGGAAATGAAACGCCAGTATTTCGTGTCTCATATCGATAGTTGAAACCATGTAGAACACGAAGGCACTTTGCTGCAAGTGATTCATTGTTGCATCGTTCTGGAAGAAACGTGACTGTTCGGTAATACCATTTCATGTTCAGTCTCCTTTATGCTGGAACAATCCACCCTTAATCAAGTTTGCCATTACGAAGTGCATATCATTGATAGCTTCTTGATCTGGTTTTTCGTTAGAGCTCAACACTTCAACATAATGATCTGCTTTTTGCAGTAACGAAAACAAATCCTTTCCTGTAGAGGGATGACGATAGCAAGTAACATCTTCGCGATGAACGCCAAACCTTCCGACCCTTAGTCTCTCTGTTGCTTCAGGATACCAGTCGTCAATGGTTGCTATAGCTGCTCCAGTTTTAAAGGCTCCTAATATAGGACTACGTTCGCCATCAACAGTTGTATGCTGAAAAATTCGACTGTTTTGAGATTTAGATTTGTTTTTACTGCCGCTTTCTTTTTCTGTGAAAGCTTGGCTTGGTCGCACTATGGCATTGGTTGGTAGGTGCACGGAGGCTCTGACTTCAAATATCGCCAACCCATTAGGGCTAGAAAAAGCGGTTTTTATCATTTCTGTTATGGCCAACCAATCTTTATGATTTTCAAAGCCTTTTCGTGACATATAGTTATTACGGATATCATCAAATTTAACCTTTTTCCCGTTCCATGGCCAAGGCGTAAGTTCAATGTTCCAGCAATAAGCTTTACGGGTGTTTTTCCACAGCCACGTGCCGTCGCATATATTGATCAAGTATCGGGTAGCTAGCTCAGTCCAGCCGATTTTCTTTTCATACAGTTCTACAAGTTTCATTAACGTTTGTTTAACTGAGCTTGAATTACATTTATACGGTTTGCGTAGCTCAGAAGAAAATGAGACGGAAAAGCAGCATTCGATATGACTAGATCCATATGGAACGTGACAGAAATCAACCTGATGTGGGTTCCCCTGAGCCAAAGCCTCAGAGGTAGCACTTTTCTTGGGTTTGCCGGATGCATCATAGGCTAATGATGCCGTTTCCATTTGTCCGAGCAGACTACGAGATGTATAAGTTAAAGGTGTTTTTTTATCGTCGGGCCAAACGACAAAAAAGCAGACATCTGATGGGTCGATAGAGCGTTCATAGGCTAGACTCGAGGGTAGTTTCATTGCTGATACTCCTGGGTTGCATCACTAGGTAATTTTGATGGCTGTTTAGCGACCATAAAATGGTGTTAGCATCGGTTGTGGAGCCAAAAGTGATTGATTTAATGAGTCCAACAATGCACTCAGCGAAAGCGTGTTTATAACCTCTGAGAGAGTTCGGTTTATCTTTAGGCTCTTCTAACAAATGATAGCCAACACAGCTTGCCATAAGCTGATAGTCCTCTTTAATGGCAGCTAATAGATCACCTAGGTTATTGTTTGGCTGTGTGTGAAGCGATAACCACCTTCCAACCTTTATTGGGATAGATTGGATCGCTGCCTCTATCGTGGTGAATGAGTTGAGATATTTAAAATCGTCAATCGCAATCTTTGCTGAACCTCGAGCAAGTCGCTTTGGTAGTGCTGTAATTAACGTTTGTTGGTCAATACGTTGAGCAAAATTAGTGTTCAAAATAAGACTAAATACTGCATCACATTGCCAGTCATCATGGGTAGCGGGAGCTGATATAGTCCCATTGCCTTTTTCCACAAACTCGGCTGTTAACCCGCGCTTTTCGACATGGAGTTGGTGAATACATATCGCAAAGGATCCGACACGAAACGTGGTGTAGATGCTATTTAATCTGCGTTCGAATGCGTGAACGAACCCAAAGAAAGCGGTAAGTGACGGAACCCCCACCGTTACCGGAGAGCTTAAAGCCGTTGCGCCACAAACCCTGATATTCGGTAGGACAAGATATGACCCATTAGTATGCTGTGTACTATCATTGATTGAATTTGATAACGCTCGCTTCAAAAGCTCAGTAAAGAGCTTGGTCATCGCTGGATCGTATGCAAAACGTTTGGTGGCTCCTAAGCAAGATAGGTCATGATTCAGATGCTGAACAAGTATGGTTGAATCCAGAGTGTGGTCTTGCATTGCCAACCAAGCGTTGACCATATTCAGAACCTCAATTTTACATTTTCTACGGAGCGCCTTTCGCGCATTTTCAGGCATTAGGCGTTTATTAAGGCGTTGGTACTTTGTTAAGGATTGAACATGCTCTGACGTTAACCAGCTGCGTTTGCTGTTTAATCGATGGTGAGGGGTGGTGGAAAACTTGGTATTAGACTTTAACATTCTAAATGCGCCGCCACATGTCATCGCGGTGACACCCATATTAGTGCTTCGGCTATACCGTGTCGTCGATGTATGCCAATATTCATCTTGGAGTCCTTGATAAAAGTGGCTCTGCATGGAAAGAGATGCAACCGGCGAGAGTGAAATGTAGGATGTATCGTTATCGGGAAGCGATATTTGAGTTAAGTAATTCGTGGCGAGCGGAACACTGATGGTCACGTGAGCAATTGAAGCCAACTGCTTTGCTATAGCTTTACGAGTTTTTTGATAGCAACCTAATTTTGTTAGTGTTTTCCAAAGTGGATGATCAACATCTTTAAGAAGCTCAGCCAAACATGATGTTACGCCATTCCAACAAAACTCATTGGTAAGTAATGCGCTCTTATTTACGTATTTTGAATCATGTGCGTATGACCAATGGTATGGCGGGATTTTTGAAGAAGAGAGTAGAAAGCTCGGTAACTCACCTAGGGCTTCGGTTCGAATAATGCCTTCAGACCGTATATCCGGAAATTTTAGGTTATGGCTTTGTCGATAGTTCACACAATTTAAGCAGTTAGCCCACCATTTTTCATCTCGAAGTTTTTGCTTGCATTTGGCTCGGTCTAGCAGGTCTTTCTGATCATCAGTCCTATCGGTTAAATTGACCAATATCGTTAGTGCATCAAGTTCTTTGCCATCGATCGCAATATGCGCTGTGAGAGGGCGAAATGCGCGCTTCAATGCCGCTTTTAAGTCGTCCGGATTTGATTCGATTAGCTCTTTCAGAGTTTGCACTTACCACCTCGACACATAGAACGAACGGTTAAACTCATCGGTTTGGAACTCAGCTAACCAAAGACAGAAAATATCGCCGAAATGAAATAAATAGTCGCTAGGCTCAGTAGCGCTGTTCGGCTTGGTTCTGCGGTTTGGCTTCAAAATTCGTTGTTCAACCATTGATGTTATCTGATCGAGGCTACAATTTAGCAACACGGTCACTTCTAACGCATTCATTTTAAGGTTGGCGATTAACCCCTTGTTTTGCCACAAACGCTTTTCTAAGTGGCTGAAAAGCTCGCTTAGGATGATATTGTGTTGAAGATTCCGTTCAGGCAACCGAATCGAACTGAAAAATAGTCGGCCTAGAAGGTCTTTTAGTCGTAACTCAGATGTACTGACAACAGCATGCTCAAGGCTGAACTCTATTTCATCATCGATCATTGAATGAAATGCTCTTGGCCAGTTTGCGAAAAAATGGGTGAATGAACGATGGTCGAATTTTTTGTCATTAAGGTGCATCCACCAATGTACCAAGCCCCAGCGATAGCTTTGAGGGAGGCCTGGTAGATCTTTAGATTCATTACCAGCAAGCCAATTTGCTACAGCGGATATAGCATCACTGCTACTCCCACGACTATGTTTAGCTATAGGTACTTTGCAATTGCCACATATTCCATTTACCCCCGATGTCCTATAGTCATATTCGGCACCACAGTTACAAGTGCTGATTAACGGCACATCGTGAACGTGGCAATGACCGTACCCCTCCAAATGCCAGAGGTAGGAAGCATAACCATCATTTTGGAGGCACAAAGGGCAGCAGGGTATCGAGTTAGTGCGGAGCAAACTACGAGGAAACACTTCAGAACCTCGTATCACGGCAGACGTCGAAGGTGAATACTTCAAGTTCGTTCTGTTTATTGTCAACCCAAGTAGTTCAGTCGGTTCATTAAATGTCAGTTGAGCGAGTTTCAGGAATGACGCCGTTCGCGCGCTGGAACTATTTTTAGCTGAGTATGGGTTTATTCGAGTTATATCAGTAGGAAAGCTCTTATAGCCATTATGGTCGATGTCTTGCAGGTAGCGTTTTGTAGCCTCAAGGAAGCGATGGACATCCTCATATCCATTGCTGTTAGCAACCCTGATAAAGAAGCTCTCCAGACTCTCGTTAGTGTGGGGCTTTGGCCTTTGCAAAAACATAAAGTTTCTCCTCTAATTCCACTATAGGAGTTCAAAACGAGTCCGACTGTGTTTTCGTTTGGTTTGAGATGTTCGACACAAATTGGCAGGTTGAAGGCTGCCATACTTGAGCTAATCTATTTCACGATAATTTCGCAAACCACCTACCACGAAAATGTCCAAGGACGTGCTGACGTCGTTCTCGGCAAACACGCCTTTGCCCCAAACTTTGCTAAAGATGCTGCTCGTCAATATCCTCTCATAATATTTAGCATTGAAAAAACTAATGATAAATCTCCACTGAAAAGTAACCATTTTCAGTGGTTTTAATTTGTTGAGAGCGAATAAAAGAAAGCAGTACAGTCTTAATTCGTGCTTTGTGAGGTATTTTTCAGGAGGGAAACCGCTAACGGTTACTATGGCCACACTAAGTTTATGAATTTACCATACACATTAGAAGGGAAATAACTAGTGAATGAATTTCACTTCAGCCTGAAATCTAAGTAACTTTTTTCAATTAAATCAAAGAGCAATAATTGACTCATCAAGTTAAGTGTCACACGAAGACGCTTGAATAAAAATTGCAAATACTCTTGAGGGGTCATTATGAATCAATATAAAAAATCACTAACGCTCTTAACCTGTGGGGTTCTTCTAGCAAGCACACCATTAACAGTAAGTGAGCTTACGGGAGCATAGCTTGCGTAAGCATGTCGAGGTGGCTCTAGCCGAAG